>CAYOTQ010000325.1:0-2508 GCA_964406915.1 uncultured bacterium | reverse complement strand
GCCTTGATTCTTGTCCTACAATTAAAAAAGTGAGTGTAGTTGACTCTCAACTCATCAATTTTCATGACTTTTCAATGCATGCTTGCCGCTCCTCTCTAGAAGAAGTCGAATTTAAGAAAGTATCCTTTCCACATGTTTCTATAGATACAGATAATGATGGTGTACGTGCAGAATTGTTGGAACAATGTCTTATTGGCACGGAAAATTTAAAGAAGCTGGTTGTGAATGAGTGTTCACGTTTCGTTTTTAATCCTGACCGATTACAAGAGACCCACAAGCTTGAAGACTTTTCGATGACAAACAAAGAAACGGAAATTGACTGGTTCAGCATACAGCTTGATGATACAGATGATCTGGCGCCATCCAACGGGCTTGATCATTTTCTTAAGGCTACGTTGTTCAAAAGAACAAACGGTACTGATCAATCAATACAGTACCACGTTGACAAAATGCTGGAACTTTCCCCGCGACTGGCCCCTGCAAAAGTCTTTCGTGCAAAGCAGATAGAGTCTTCCTCTCCAGCAGAGGCAGAAAAATTGCTCCGAGAAAGTATTGCAATTGCTCCAGAGCATGCAGACGCTTATCTCTCTTTGGCAAAACTCATTCAAGCTGATAGAATGGAGGAGGCAATCAGCTACTTAGAGCAGGCAACTACCCTTTATAAAAAAGAAAAAAATTACGACCAGCTCTTAGAAGTCGCCAGAATCCTCAAAGAAAAGGAACTGCCACAATACCTACCCCTTCTTGATTTAGTCGCCATATCATGTACACCTCAGAAAAAAAATGGCGCCTACACACAAGAACATGAAGCAATACATCGCAAGCGTCTGACTACCATTCTTCAAATCGATCCTGATCATATGCTGGCACTATTGATGAATATACGCTTTAAAGCAGTTCAAATCGGCGACGGTATTTATAACATAGATGAGCCCTTTGCGGATCAAATACTGCAAGTGAGTCAGAAGCAACGACATCTGATCGGACTAATTATATACTGTTTCTTTCAGAAGAATACAGAGCCTCTTATCTCTGTTATTCAGAAAATAATCTTGCCATACTTGCGTGGAAAGGCAGTCATTGCCTTTCAATCGATTTTAAAAAATATGCATATACACGATCCTTGGATTGATCTGCTTGTCTGTTTACTCCAAAGTAAGCAAGATGTCTCTCAATTTCTTTCCCAACTGGCTTGTTTCGTATCAAGATGCCCAACATTTGACGATGCTCCACTCTATCACTTTCTCTTTACACGTAATCTTGATCAGCACCGGATGCTTTTTCTCAATTTTTTGAATGAAGAATATGATATTCTAATAGGTGAAAAGTTCATTGCCTCTTTGCTGTCATACAACCCCTCTTTACAAGAACTGGAAGAGATCGTTGAATATGCAAAACAAACAGAAAGCTCTATTGACTTTTTGTGTATGCTATCTCAACTTCTTGCTGATAGGCAATTATTTCCTCAAATACAAAAAGAATGCCTCGAAGTAATTGCTGATGGTAAAAAAGATATATCAAACTTGGCTCGAATAAAACTGATGAAGCTATATATTACTGAAAAAAACTTACCCAGAGGGAAAAAATTCCTGAAGCAAGCACTCTTTTTTGCTATAAAACAGAGAGATATTCCAGTGCTTCGTGAGATCTTGAAATTTCTTCAAGAAGAGAATCTATTTCCAGAAAAACAAGTCCTTGCCCAGCAACATCTTGAAGGACTAATAGGAGTTGACAACTAGTCGACCATTACGAACTCAGCGCAGCAATAGCGGAATCGAAGGCCTTTACCGTCTCTTCTTCGGAGCAGATAACCTCCACACGAAGTTTCTTTAAAGGCCTTTTTTCGCTTGCGTAGGTAGCTCGCGCCACAATACGAATTTTTGGATTGAGCTGCATCGCGACGTCAATAATTTGGGCTGTTATGGCAACATCGGGAATTGTGATGACCAACAGCGAAGCCTCTTCTATATGCCCACTCTTCAAAATAGGAGCTTGCGAAGCATCGCCAAATACAGCTTGTGTTCCCGCATCAAGAAGATGTGTCACAGTGTCAATATTGGACTCAATAATGAGCACATCAAAATCCTGTTTTTTTGCACGGCTCAGCACGTGCTGTCCAATCGGTCCATAGCCGACGATTACCATTTTTTTATCTGAGGATTTTGGTTCGTTAAGCAAGGCTACATGGCCGGAGGCAATACTGCTGGCATATCTTTTGTGCCACACATTTTTGCCTCGCATGATGCATTTGAAGAGAATAGGATTGAGGGCAATTGTAATCATAGCACAGGCCACGATGATATCAAGAGCATCGCGCGGCAGCAATCCAAGCTTTTCTCCCTCTTCTGCCACAATAAATGAAAATTCCCCAATCTGAGCAAGTGCCACTGCAGCTGTCAAACTTACATGCATGGGATACTTAAACAGATGCACGATGGTAAAGGCTGTAAGTGGCTTTGCGACTAATACCACAGCCAATATAGTCAAAAATAGCTGCCAATTTTGGAT
>CAYOTQ010000324.1:0-2522 GCA_964406915.1 uncultured bacterium | reverse complement strand
CTGTGTGCCACTTGTTGTTCCTACCTTCATAAGAGAGCCCTCCTCTTATTTCTTGTAATAGGATGTCAATATTTTGTCAAATTATGTTTGGTCGATAAAAAAGAGAAACTTTTTTAAAGAGGTTTTAATCGCCTTTTTCTGCGCTTCATCAAAAGTCTCTTTATGTTGCTGGTAGTAGGCGATTAGCTTTTCAAGACCAGATAAAAGCGTCTGAGTTTCGTCTTGGCGTCTCTTGTCATGTTTGGCAAGAGGAAATCGGGTTCGGATAGCCTCAAGCATCTGTTGCTTTGTTTCTCCATCATAAGAGGCTACAATCTGCTGTTTTTCATCAAAAGAGGCCTGGCGGCTAGACAGTGCATATATCGCCTGCTTGGGGATGCTTTCCAGCTTTCGCTTCAACTCCTGCGGCAACTGCTGGTAAAATTCGTAATAGAGTAAGAAATTGTAAGGCGTTTGTCTGTTGCCATATACAGTGATCAGCCAGGCAGAAAAGGCGCCTTCTCGATAGTTTTTTAAGATTTTTTGGGCGCGCTGGATTCTCTCACCATGAAGAAGAGCTGCCTGATTGCTGATTGCCTTTACTTCAGATGTAATGGCGACAAGGGTGGCAAAATCCCTCTCATGGTCGCAGTCAGCATCTGTTTGATACTGATGGAGGAGCGTCTCCAAGAGTTGTCTCTCTCTGTCTACCAGTTCTATTGGCTTAAAGAGTCCTGAAAAACTTGTCAGCTCGCCAGAAGCTGACTGCTTGGCAAGGGCTTTGACTTTCTGTGTATCTGATGCGGCAAATCGTCCTTCCAGAAGTTCTTGCATCTTGCTCATAGAGCCGCCTTTGGTCGTGTATTGAGTCTTGCGATCACCTCTTCGGTAAGGTCGATAAAATCTTGCGCTGCCCTGCTCTCTTTTGAAAGCTTCGGAATTTCAAAGAGTGGTTTCCCAAATACGGACGAGCCGCTGACATGTATGTCTCGGCGTACCTTTGTCTCAAAACACTTTCCTGGAAACGAACGGTCAATCAGCTTTAAAAAGCTATTGTTGTCTTTTCCTCGAGTATTCCAAAAGGAAATGACGACGCCAAGAATTCCCATTGGATGGCGCTCTGCAATGTGGTACATAAATTGCGACAGCCTCTCCAATCCCTTCACGCTATAAAACTCGCATGTAGCACAGATGATAGCCTCTGTGGCTGCTATAAGAGCAGATTCTGTCAGCCAGCAAAGTGACGGCGGGGTATCGATGATCACATAGTCATAGTCTGTCTGGCTCAAAATCTGCTTCAGCTTCTCATGAGAGTAGCGATCTGCAGCTAAACTACCGGTCACTTCCACACGCTCAAGCCAAGTGTCTGCAGGGACAATATCAAGACCCTTCACACAGGTTTTTTGGATAACCTCTTCGAGAGGTTTTGTTCCTTGCAGTACAACGGCCATGCTGTCGTGCTTGTCTGGGTCCAACCCCAGACCAAGAGTCAAATTGGCCTGTGCATCAAAGTCGACCAGCAATACCCTCTTTTTATGAAATTTGGCTATAGCAGATCCTAAGTGCAGGCTGGTAGAGGTCTTTGCTGTTCCTCCCTTAAAGCTGCTGACAGTAAGGATGTGTTGTGGCATATCACCTCTTTAGTTTTTCTCAGCTTGTGGAGACCCAGTTTGTGAAGATTTAAGCAGAGAGTGGAGTCTTTTTTCTTTTCTCTCCTGCACCAAAAGAGGCAAGAGCGTATCTAAAGACATCTCTCCATGCACCTCATTATCACGTGTGCGTACGTTCACTGTTTGATTTTCTACTTCTTTGTCCCCAACAGTAAGGATGTAGTTGTACTGCGCAAGCTGTGCCTCTCTGATTTTTTTGGAGACAGATTCTTGTGTGTCATCTACAAACACTTCAAAGTCTATGTCCTGCAGTTTTTTTGCCTGCTGTTTTGCATAGTCGGCATGTCGGTCTGCTACAGGGACAAAAGCAACTTGTCTTGGACTGAGCCAAAGAGGGAATTTACCTGAATAAAACTCGATAAGCGATCCAAAAAAGCGCTCGATAGAACCATAAATCACACGGTGCAGCATGACCGGACGAAGATGACGTCCATCAGGAGCTGTATACTCGAGGTCAAAACGCTCAGGAAGCGCCATGTCAAGTTGGATGGTTCCACATTGCCACTGTCTGCCAAGGGCATCTAAGACTCTAAGATCGATTTTTGGCCCATAAAAGGCGCCGTCGCCTTCATGTACTTTATATGGCTTTCCAAAAGCTTCAAGAGCAGATCTAAGGCCGTTTGTGGCTGTCTCCCATGCTTCATCACTCCCGATCGTATTCTTTTCCGGACGTGTGGAGAGCTCTAATTCATAAGTAAGTCCAAATGTAGAATACATTTCATCAACAAGCGCTAGGATGTTGAGAATTTCACTCTGGATATCACTCGGCTGCATGAAGATATGAGCATCATCTTGGTGGAAGCAACGGACGCGGAAAAGACCGGAAAGCGCCCCAGAAAGCTCAAATCTATGTACATGACCAATTTCTGCAAC
>CAYOTQ010000323.1:0-2526 GCA_964406915.1 uncultured bacterium | reverse complement strand
CGGCTTTTTCTCTGCCTTTACTTACTGGTTTCCAAAGGTTGTGGGCTTTACGCTCAATGAAACACTGGGAAAGTACGCCTTTTGGTGTTGGGAAGCAGGCTTTTTTGCAGCCTTTGCCCCCCTCTATGTTCTCGGCCTGATGGGAGCTACCAGACGCCTGGATCACTATGATGCTTCTACCGGCTGGCAGCCATTTTTCATCGTCGCTGGTATCGGTGCGCTACTCATCGTATGTGGGATTGGCCTACAGGTTCTGCAGGTAATTGTCAGTATCAAACAAAGAAAACTTCATACCCACAATAGCAACGATCCATGGGATGGTAGAACGCTTGAGTGGTCCACTTCGTCGCCACCCCCTCTCTACAATTTTGCCCATGTGCCAACAGCAGATGTCCGGGATCCTTTTTGGCACGCCAAGCAGATGGGGCTTCCCTTATCGCCAGCACAGCCATACAGCGATATTCACATGCCAAAAAACAGCCCTATGGGGCTCTACATTGGTGCCTGGAGCTGTATTTTTGGCTTTGCTGTCGTCTGGCACATTGTGTGGATGGCGATACTTGGCCTTCTGGGAATAGTTGTCTGTGCGATTATTCGTCTTTCAGATGACGATACTGATTACTATTTGCCCGCAAGCCAAGTCGCACTTACTGAACAACAAAGAGGCCATTTATGAGCGATCATCACGAAGTACATGCCTCCATTACATCCAGAACCCTCTTTGGGTTTTGGGTCTATATCATGACCGACTGCGTGCTCTTTGCCACACTGTTTGCTACCTATGTCGTACTGCACAACAATACCTATGGCGGACCTAGTGCTTCCCAGCTTTTTCATCTTCCATTTGCCCTTACAGAGACGCTTATTCTTTTAACAAGTAGCTTTACATGCGGCCTTGTGATGCTAGCTGCTCACAGACAGGATATCAAAAAGATACTGACATGGTGCGCTATCACCTTTTTGTTAGGAGCGCTCTTTTTGGGAATGGAAATCCATGAATTTATCAAGCTGGCACAAGAAGGCAACGGCTGGCATAGAAGCGGCTTTTTATCTGCTTACTTTACGCTTGTAGGCACGCATGGAATGCATATTACAGCCGGCCTTCTCTGGATAGCAGTCGTCATGGCGCAAGTCTGGCAAAGGGGGGTTACATTTTATACCTACAAACGGCTGGCTACCCTAAGCCTCTTCTGGCACTTTCTCGATATTGTCTGGATCTTTATCTTCACTGTAGTATACCTCATGGGAGCACTCAAATGACACATCTGCAGCTTGAACAAGGGACACTCAAAACCTACGTCGTGGGCTTTTTCTTGTCGATTGTATTGACCTTCCTGGCTTATTTTGCCACCCAGGAGCAATGGATGTCAGGATGGCCGTTGATAGTGCTGCTGATGACTCTGGGACTCTTTCAGGCTGCCATTCAACTTATCTTCTTTTTGCATTTGAACAGCGAAGCAAAGCCTCGATGGAACCTGATGACCTGTCTCTTCATGGGCCTTGTCGTGCTCATTATTGTCGCCGGCACTCTCTGGATTATGCATACATTAAATGTAAACGTCATGCCACAGATGAGCGTATGAATATGATGAAAAGCTACTACAAACTGACAAAACCCGGCATCCTCTATGGGAATGCCTTGACTATGATTGCGGGCTTTATGGTAGCCGCTCAAGGGCAGATTAACTACAGCCTACTTTTTGCCACATTGATCGGTCTCTCCTGTGTAATTGCCTCTGCCTGCGTCTGTAATAACTATATTGACCGAAGCATTGATGAAAAGATGACTCGCACGAAAGAACGTGCTCTTGTAACGGGAGAAATTTCGGTACAGAGCGCCTGCCTATTTGCCATGTTGCTGGGCACCATAGGCATGCTCACACTCATGTTCTGTACAAATACAATCACAACAGCTATGGCTGCTGCCGGCTTTTTTGTCTATGTAGTACTCTACAGTATTATCCTGAAATGTCGATCTACGTATGGCACCTTTGTAGGCAGTATTGCAGGAGCAGTCCCTCCTGTTGTTGGCTATCTTGCTATAGAAGGACAGCTCGATAAAGGTGCTCTTGTCTTATTTTTGATCCTGGTGTGTTGGCAAATGCCCCATTTTTTTGCCATCGCCATGTACCGTCATAATGACTATGAGGCAGCCTCTATTCCTGTACTTCCTGTTAAACGGGGCAACAGCGTCACAAAAATTCATACGCTCCTGTATATCCTCTCTTTCATTGCTACAAGTAGTATGCTGACTGTCTATGGGTACACAAGCTATCTTTATCTTGCAGCAGTTGCTATTTGCGGCCTTGCATGGCTTTGGCTCTGTATCCAGGGCTTCTTTAGCGATGATGACACTAGGTGGGCAAAAAAGATGTTTCTTTTTTCGTTGGTCATTATCACAATATGGTGTATCACTATTTCAGTAGATATCGCCCTATTGTCGTAAGTAAGGGAGTATATGTATGTGCACTCCATGTAATATTTTCACCCTTCCATGTTCAATTGCTACTTCAATTGCCATTTCAA
>CAYOTQ010000322.1:0-2531 GCA_964406915.1 uncultured bacterium | reverse complement strand
CTTTCATCGCTCTTTTTGCTTACTTGATCTATGTAAAGAGCGGCCAGCTTATTCCAGAAGAAAATGAAGAATTGGCTATTGAAGAAGCCGTCGACGATCTCTCGATTGACACTATAGAGTACAACGCTGTCAGGCAAGCGGCGTCTACTTTCGCACAAAAAGAACAGCAGCAGATGCAGCGATTTCTTCGTGGCTCCAAACTGCCGGAGGTCCAGGTCGTCATTGAAGAGCAAATACCGCTTCTTGGAATTGAAGAATTCTCTGCTCTTTTTTCACGAGTGTGGCAGCAAGCACAAGAGCGCATCCAGAATCAATTAGTCCCTATTATGGAAGAAGAGTGGAAAGTAGCAGATGTGATTGCTGCCATTAGACCCGCTCTTGGCTTAAGAAAGCTCTTTTTTTCAGAGCTCTTTTGCGCCACTTTCAGCAAAGATCGCCTCATTGCGACATTTTTGGCCGTGCTGGAACTCCTCAAAACTCAAGAAGCTCGCTTTGTCCAAGAAACCACCGAAGGGCAATGGTATTTAACATGACTCATTTTGAAAAACAGATCATAGAAGCCCTGCTTTTTGCCACCTCCGAACCTCTCTCTCTCAAAAAAATACAGGAAATCGTCGAAACCTCCTACCCAATTAGCACACGAGAAATAAAAAAAATTTTGGTCGAACTGCAAGAAGAGTACAGCTCTCAAAATCGTGCGTTTCGACTTGAAATGCTGGCCGATGAGTACATCCTTCGCACCCATGCGGACTATTTCCCCTACGTCCAGATGCTCTTTACCAACCGTAAAAAAGAAAAACTGAGCCAAGCAGCAATGGAAACGCTTGCGATCATCGCCTACAAACAGCCTGTGACAAAAGCGCAGATTGAACTTGTCCGCGGCGTCGACTCTTCGGGAGTTTTGCAGCATCTGCAAGAAAGAGAATTGATTGAAGTTGGAGGAAGATTGGAAGCGCCCGGCAGGCCTTCGCTATTTACGACTACCAAAGGCTTTTTACGTCATTTTGGTTTAAAAAGCTTATCTGACCTGCCGCCACCAGCACCTCAACTTGCAAAATGATTCTCTATCATATATAATCATTGTCGTAATTACATAATATTAAAATAACAAGGAAATATTTATGTCAATTTTTAATAATGGAAATATATGCCCAACACAACTTTGCTTTAGCACGGAAATTACCTTCAGAAATACAGAGTCTTGCGGATCAACTATCACCCGTACCATATTTGCCAATCCCCATGGGACAACGGAGGAATTTGTCGCCACCGTTAAGAAGGCAGTGGCAGAATATGCCCCAACAGCTGATGTAACTCAAATTATTTTGGAGAAGAAGCCTCTTCTTCCTCTTACTTCTGAATATCAACAACTACCCCTCAGCACCTATCTAACAACAAGCAATAGACATTTACTGCTGACTGTCTATGTGAGAAACAGTCAGTCTTCCAATTAAACAGCTCGTTTCCAGGAAGTGCAAGGCACTTCCTCTTATCTTTGAATATATCTTTAGATTTGAAAGTGATTGTGCATAACTTCTTAAATGTGCTATCGTTACTGCCACGTTTTGTGTCAACTTGTCACAAAATCATTTTTGGAGAACAGTATTCATGCCAACAATTCAGCAATTGGTACGACAAAATCGCAGGCCAAATAGGGCCAAGAGTAAGTCGCCTGCATTGCAGTCCTGCCCACAAAAACGTGGCGTCTGCGTGCAAGTAAAGACAAAAACACCAAAGAAGCCAAACTCCGCTCTTCGAAAAGTAGCGTGGGTCCGCTTGTCAACTGGGCAAGAAGTCATTGCCTATATCGGTGGTGAAGGTCACAACCTCCAGGAACACAGCATTGTGCTTGTTCGAGGTGGAAGGGTAAAGGATTTGCCCGGTGTTCGCTATCACATCGTACGCGGAGTGTTAGATTGCGCTCCTGTAAAAGACAGAAAAAAGAGTCGATCCAAGTACGGGGCGAAAAAGCCAAAATAAGCCCTCAGTAACGCAAGGATACTTCTTCAATGAATATCCTGGTTCGAGATGTACGCTTTCTTAAAAAAGTGTAAATCCCGCACAGACTGGCACGTTTCTTCGTGCTGATCTGGTGAATACATTGGTATCGTCTCTCAAGTATATATTGAAATGAGAGTATAAAAAGTTATGTCAAGAAGACGTAGAGCAGAAACAAGGGTATGTGAACCAGACCCTCTTTATGGCAGCAAAGTGCTGACCAAGTTCATCAATAAAGTGATGATCAGCGGAAAAAAATCTACCGCACAACGAATTGTATATAACGCGCTTACAAAATTTGCATCGCGCGTTAAGTCAGAAAGCCCTCTTGAGGCTTTTGAGCAAGCAATGGATAATGCCAAGCCTGCTCTTGAGGTAAAGTCTCGCCGTATTGGCGGAGCCACGTACCAGGTGCCTGTTGAAATCCCAGGAAATCGCCAGCTTTCTTTAGCTATGCGCTGGATTATCAACCATGCACGTGCAAAGCCCGGAAAATCGATGGAAGAAGCTTTGGCGGTGGAACTCGCTGATTG
>CAYOTQ010000321.1:0-2532 GCA_964406915.1 uncultured bacterium | reverse complement strand
CCATCCGAACATTGTCCATCTTTATGACTATGGACATTGGGAGGAAGGGCTCTACATTGCGATGGAATTTGTAAAGGGGTCCTCTTTAAGGAAAATCCTTTCATATCAGCCCTTTTCCCTCAAGCGCGCTCTTGATATCCTGCTACAGATTGCCTACGCGCTTTGCCATCTTCACTCTCACGGTATTATTCACGGTGATCTCAAGCCGGAAAATATCCTTATTAGCGACACAGGAGTCGTCAAGGTAATCGATTTTGGCATTGCACAGCTCCTTTCAGATAAAAAAGAGACAGATCCTGCAGCCCCCATGCAGCTGATAGGAACTCCAAGCTACATGAGTCCTGAGCAGCATGAGAGTTTTCTTAACATATCGTTTCAATCCGATATCTACGCACTCGGAATTATTGCCTATGAGTTAATCATGGGGAAAATCTCACATGGACGCATCATCATTTCTCTAGCACCTCGAGGCATGCAAAAAATCTTGCACAAAGCCCTGCAACCACAACCAGAAGACCGTTATGCAGATGTGGTAGATTTTATTAGTGATCTGTCGCAATACATCAAATCAGGAACCTTTCAGAAAGACAAACATGGCTCTGACTACTTTCTCGAGCTTTTTGAAACAACAGAAGAATTTCAAAAAAAATTGCTGCCGGCAGCCCTTCCAGAATGGCCGGGCATAGAATTTGGCCAGGTCTTGAGACAGGCGATGGGCCTAAGCGGGCTGTATTATGAGTTTTTCTCGCTTGACAGCACAAATACAAAAAAATTTATCTTTCTTGCTGAGTCAAAAACAAAAGGCGCACAAGGAGTATTGTTGGCTGCAATGCTTGGCTCGTGCATACGCACTTTAGCCTCTGAGCATGAACAGGACAAGGCGCAAGATTTGCCAGATAAAATACATGCTCATATGGTCAAGCAGCAGCTTGCCGATGCCTTTTACTTTGCCTATCTGCTGTTCGATACAAAAAGCTGCACCTATCAACTGTTTCAAAAAGAGTATGCCTGCCTGCTTCATTTTTCAAAAAATGAGAGAACTGTCGATCATGTCCAAAAAACAGAAGGCGCCTGGCTGCCGGGAGATCAATTTTTATTATTTGGTTCTGCGGAGATCCAACAAGAGATGATTTTGGCACTTAAAGATGCCTGGCAAGAGACACAGCAAATGCCTGCACAGCAACAGGTAGACACGATTCAACGAAAGCTTCGTGTCAAAACAGATCTGAGCGCTCAAGAGCAACCTTTTTGTCTTATTTCCATGATTTTCAGCTAACCCCCACCTTTTCTGTGGAAAAAAATTGGCGTCTTTGAAATAAAGGGAGCTTACTTTTTTTGTTAACTTAAGATTTGTTTTCTCATGCGTAAAAATACAGCTTTTCTCTCGCTCTTTTTCGCCAGCTTTGCCATTCTGGTACCACTGCAAGGACAACAAGCAGCACCTACAGCCAACAAATCTTCAAAAACGCTCTACTCTATCTCGCAATTTACCGACCGTCCCACGTTGATTAGCCAAGCAGATGAGGCAAGGCCTCAGCAAAAAGCAACACCCGCTGCACAACTCCCTGCGCAATCGACCACTTTGGAAGCAGTGCCGTCACAATCACCTACGCAAATGCAACCAAACGCGCAAATGCAACAACAAAGCCTCTTTGGGCAATCAACTCTCTCAACGCCCACTGAAGGACCTGTCATCAACTTCAACAACGTAGGCATCACAGAATTTTTACGCTTTGTCAGCCGCCTGACTGGGAAAAATTTTACTTTTGATCCGCAAGAACTCCAATTTCCGGTCACCATTGTCTCAGAGACTCCAGCTTCTCTAGAAGATGTCATGGCTGCCCTGCTTCAAAATTTGCGCATTCATGGCTTTTATCTGATTGAAGAGGGAAATAATTTTGTCATCCACAAAAACAAAGACATTCGTGCTCCTGGCGGTCTTTTGCAACGTGATAACAGTGGGAAGTTAGCCCCGGAAATCGCTACGCAAGTATTTTCTCTTGCCAACGTGCCTCCTCAGCGCATGGCAGCAATTGTCAAGTCGATGACCTCGTCCGATGCTATTGTTGAAGTGATTGACGAAACCCTTCGACTGGTGATTACTGATATTTTGGTCAACATAGAAAAAATTGCAGACATCATCAAGAAACTAGACATGCCAAATAGCGGGCTTGACATTGGGCAATATGTAGTGCTCAATAACTCTCCAGCCGCATTGATGTCTCTTGCGCAGCGTATTACCACACCGATCGCTGCAGACAAACCTCTGGTGTTAGTTCCTTATCCACCGGCCAATAGTATTTTCGTTGTTTCAACTCCATTTTTGGTGGAAAAGACACTCTCCATTCTTCAGGCATTGGACCTCAACCAAGGCTCCTCCGGGATACGAAGTGTCGACCAGATGAAATTTGATGCTGAAGCTGCCAGAGCAATGCAAGAAAAGATGCAACAAAAAGAGCGCCAGCAAAAAGAGGTGCCGCTTCCTGTTCCTCAAGAAGAGATCGAAACATTGACAGAGCGTGAGCGTGCGGC
>CAYOTQ010000320.1:1505-2533 GCA_964406915.1 uncultured bacterium | reverse complement strand
TTGCAGATCCTCTACTAACTCTTTCGCCATTGTATTCAATTGCGTATCATAGCTTTGCACCGCCTCAGAAAACGATGTATAGGAATTTGTCATACAAGCTCCCTCTTCATGCCCCATCTATACTATTACTGATATTGCATAAAAAAATTTTCGTTGCAATGCAAGAAGAATAATCAAACGCTGATTGATTAAAACAATATAAGATAAATATTCCACAATATTAACTACATCACGCATCGTCTTTATTTTGTATTTTAAAAAATAGGAAATAAAATGACGTTAATAATAAACACTTCAATTCCGACGACAGAACAAGTTGCAGAAAAAAGCGAACAAGAAAAAACAAAGACAGCCTCTCCAATTTTCAGTCTTTCTCTGCTGAGTCACGCAACAGAAGGTGGGTCTGCAAAACTCATCACTCAGGCCGCAAATAAAGCCCTTGATGTATGGACCGAGGTCATGATCAGCCGAACACAAACCAGCCAACAGACATTAAATGCAGAGAGCATTGAGCTCACCAATGATCTCGCCATTGCCTCCAATTATCAAGAGCTTATCAAAAGCTTCAAGGGGCACCTGCAAGGCATTCAAAAGGATAAAAAGAGAGTTATCATGCTTCTTTCAGATGAGAGCCAACGCATTCAGTCACTGTGTTCTTTACAAGAAAAAATGGATAAAATCGAAGTCGATGTATTGCTTTCAGCGCCTTGGAACGTCACTATGAATAGTCAAAACAGCGCTGAGCATAAACAGATTGCTGTTAAAGGTGCCGGCACCTGTATGATGAGACAAATTTATGAATTAGCCCAGCAAAAGCGTAAGAAAACTGTAGAATTACGTCCTATCGACAGTGCGAGGGCTTTTTACGAACAAGTCCTCAAAATGAAAGTCGCAAGCAACGAAAAGATTCTCTATTTCGATGTTGATCAAGACAAAGTCCCAGAAAAATTGAAGAGCTCAAGCAGCTTGTTTAAAAGTCAACAAAGTGAATAAGATTATAAATGTTTCATAATCTGATTTGAAGATAG
>CAYOTQ010000320.1:0-1466 GCA_964406915.1 uncultured bacterium | reverse complement strand
TTATAATCCCCCCGCTTTATCTGTGGCCCGGCGCTGAAAGCGACTCTGATGAAGAGTTTGATCCAAACAGTGTGCAAAACTACAAAACAACCAGTGTGATCAATCAGCTTGCACAGAGCAACAACTACACCTTTACTTTAGAAATAAAATTTAAAAATCCTTTTTGCAAAAAGAGCGTCCCGGATGTGAACGATACTTCTCCACATCTGAGACAGACGCTCTCCTGCACGGCAAAAGTAATGAAGCAGCAGATGCTTATTCTCACATTTGAAGCACCCCAAGATAAATGTGTTTTCTTTGCTTGTAACTATGACGCCCGATTCTCAAAAATTTCCTTGATTTTTTCTGATGCTAATTCAGGCCTACAAAAGGTCTTAGATGTATTTACAACCTATATTTTTGGATCATCAAATCCAGAATACACCATATCGTCGGAAAACCTTCGACTGCGGCTGCTTCTTGAACCTATCACTGAAAAAGAGCTGCTACAAATTAAGCCTCAAGTAAAACAAGATCTCTTCGTAGCACCAGGGGAGTTTTCTTCGCCTATAGCCTCCTATGTAATCAACAACAACATACGTGTCGGGGCTATTCTCAAAGTGCTAAAAGCGTCAGTTATTCTCAAATTCACATAATAAAAGTACTGTGATTCACCTGAATTTCGTCTCTACACGGCAACGCGAAATCCACGGAATTATATTATAGATCTCCCTCTAGAGCGATTTAAGGCTGAAACGTGTTGTAGCCATCGATTTGGGAGAAGGAATATTTGTAGCAAGGAATATTTGTAACAAGAAATATTTGTAACAAGGAATATTTGTAACAAGAAATATTTGTAACAAGAAATGTTAAGACGCGCTTTCAAAATTTTGAAAGCGCTTCACGAATTTCCTGACCGGTTCATAGAAGCTCTCGGCTTTCAAGCGAGAGCGTAAGAGACTGTCTTCGAAAGCAATCTCTTAATGCGTATCTGTATAGTCAATTGAGAAGTTAATATCGGAATATGATAAAGCTCTACGTTGAAGATGCATTCTGTCAAAAAGCTGATTGAGCTGCTGATATTGTTGCTGCCTACTTCTTTCTGAAGTTTCGAGTTTCAGTAGACAATAGACCTCTTTTCCCGGTCGTTTGCTCGCTCTTCGTTTCGCAACGACAGCCTGCGCTCCAAACTCGTTGATTGCAAATGCCAGCCATAAACGATCTTTATTAGCTGACTTATGCCACTCTGTACACACACCAGCGACACTATGTAAGTCCTGTGTATTTAGCATCGGAAAAAGTTGACTGACAAGAATATCTTCTGGGACTTGATTATACCCAACACCTGAAAATGACATAAAACGCCTCATATTACATTATAATATTAGAGATTGTAATATATTTTGTTGTTATAATTCAATTTTTTTTTAATAAAAATTAAAATAATTTTCTATTTTTTTGTTTTTTTTATTTAAACAAATAATCCA
>CAYOTQ010000319.1:0-2538 GCA_964406915.1 uncultured bacterium | reverse complement strand
ACTACATCGCCCATGGGATGCAGCAGCAGGTCCTCATGAGCATGAAAGGAAATGTTGCGACGCGAACAGAGATCTTGAATGTGCTGATCTCTTTGCACACTGTAGGGAGTATAGTCACGATTGACAATGACAGCCTCCACATCCAGCTCTTTAATGCACTGGTCAACCACTAGGTGAGGCTCTCCAAAGAAGAAATAGAGTCTGCCGGAACGCTCTTGAAGACTTTTTTGCAGCTCTTGCAAGGACTCGTTCATAAATTGCAGGCAGTGATCGCTTCGATAGGGGTTTTGTTCTATTTGTTCCGGAGTGAAAATAAAGCAGGCAATGACCTCTTTGGCTGCTTTGAGGGCAAACATCAGGCCGATATTATCGTCTATATGCAGGTCTCTTCTGAAGATAAAAAGTGCACGTTTCATCGAAGTATTTATCCTGGAAACATTTGTCTTGTCAGTTCTTTTGCAAAAAGAGCGTGGTAGAGAAGCCCTTTTGCTCCCATGCCTCCAATGTACCATTGTGAGTCAGAAATGGCATGAAGGCAGGGCCTTTTATTAGCTGTCGTTGCTCTGATGCCTGTGCGGCATTCAATCAGCTCTAATGAAGAAAATGAGGGGCAAAACTGGCCGATCGACTGACGTATAGGCGCTTCACATACTGACAGGTCAACACCCTCTTGCTGCCACTTCCTTTCAAAGGTAGATCCAGCAATGCAGCGTTGAGGGCCATCCATTACCAGGTAATGACTGCTATTGAGGGCACAGGGCAGGGGTTCTTTGTCTGTCCAGGCAAGTGCAAGCAGTTGGCCTTTGATAGGGGTAATACGAGGTATCAGAGGCTCTAGCCAGGAAGTACTGGCTCCTACGGCATAGATGACCCTATCAAACCCAGCTAGCTCGTCTCTGCTGTAGATTTTTACAATCTCAAGGCTTGCGCCATTTTGTTGGCAGGCTATCCAGAGTCCTGCGAGGTAGTTTTTTGTGTCGATGGTAGCGGCAGAGGCGATAAAGATGCCTTCAAGGGGAGATAAGCCAGGAAGCTGCTGGTGAGTATATTCACAGTCCCTCCATGTCACATCGCTGTAGTTGGCTGCTGCCAAAGAAAAATTGCTTTGCTGCTGCGGTGTAAAAGCAGGTCGAAACATGCCAGTACTCATGATGACAGGCTTGCCCAGAGCTTTTGCGGCAATATCAAAAAGGGTAAAAGACTCTTGGAGGCCTGCAGGAGCATTCCAATTCAAGGTTGCTTTTGCGCCGCCATAGGGATGGATAATTCCTGCCGCAATTCCAGAGGCGCCTGCACCAATTCCCTTTTCATCAAATACTGTAACGGCGTGTCCTGCTTTCGCCAAATACCAGGCAGAGGCAAGACCACAAAAACCAGCACCAACGATAGCAATTTTCATAAAGAAAGAGTATAACAGAACAAAGGAATTCTCATATGCATACTTCTGACAGAAAAGGAACACTATTGTTTTTGGGGACGGGTGCGTCTTCCGGTATTCCCGTCATCGGCTGCGACTGCGCCATCTGCCAATCTTCAGATCCCAAGAATCAACGCATGCGAGCCGCAGTGCGCATTCAGTATGAAGACAAAACGGTTTTAATAGATGCAGGACCCGATTTTCGTCAGCAAGCCCTGCGATATGCAATTCGCCGTGTTGATGGTCTGATGCTCACACATACCCATTACGATCATGTTGGCGGCTTAGAGGAATTGCGCATCTATAACTTTCGCCAAAAGCAGGCAATTCCCTGTCTCTTGTCTGCTGAAAGCTATCAAGAAATAGAGAAGTTGTTTTATTATCTCTTCGAAAACAAAGAGAGCAACGGAATAAAAAATTATACTTCTCAGTTTGAGTTTCTTTCTTTGAAAGAAACAAAAGGGCAGATACTCTTCTGTGGATTGCCGGTGCGCTACTTTAGTTATATACAAGGGGGCATGAAGGTGCTTGGCTATAGACTTGGAGATCTTGCATACGTGACAGATATCAAGCACTATCCAGAGACAATTTTTGAAGAGCTCCAAGGTCTAAAGACATTGGTTGTCAGCGCTCTTCGAGCCAGATCGTCAACGATTCAGTTTTCAATAGATGAGGCAATTGAGTTTGCCAAGAAAACAGGGGCTCAAGAAACATACCTCATGCATATGTCTCATGAAATTGAACATACCCAACTTTTGCAGATGTTGCCCCCATCAATTACCGCTGCATATGATGGTCTTGAGCTTACATTCACTTTACCGACAGGAACCAAATGAGCACACAACAAGAAGATAAGCGCTTTTTATGGAGCGATCAGACAAAGCACCAAGGTTCGCGAGCAGAGATGCGCGCTCTTTGCATAGGTGTCTATAAACGTGTCCAAGACAAGGCAATTGTCACAGAACATCTCGAGGAGCTGAAACTTCTGGCCGACACTCAAGGGATCTCGGTGATTGGAGCTGAATGTCTCTTTCTAAGAGCGATGACAGCTGCCACATTTTTGAGTAGTGGCAAGCTTGAAGAGGTAAAACAAAAGGTCATAGAGACTTCGGCAAATCTCG
>CAYOTQ010000318.1:237-2541 GCA_964406915.1 uncultured bacterium | reverse complement strand
TTTCGCAGAAGTGTGTCTGTTTTTGTAGCTATTCTATGCATTGTTTTAATAGGGATGACTGCTGGCGGATGTTCAAAAAAGAGAGAAAAGCAGGCTCAGGCGCAGCCTTTTATTGAAGTAGATTTTGATACCTCAATGGGAAAAGGAACGAAGGCGCATACTTCTATCTTTGTAAATGCTGAAGATGTCAGACGCTACGATATTTTGAAGCAGCTATACGAGCAAAATAAGCCAAGCCAAGTAATTGGCACAGAGACTCCAAAAATCCCGAAAATCATTCATCAAATATGGGTGGGGCCAAAAGTGCCTCCTTCATTTTTTGTCACCTTTCAACAAAAATGGAAAGCCTTGCACCCTGGTTGGGAATATCACCTTTGGACAGAAAGCGAACTCGAAGATCTAGGCCTTGACCTTCGAGATATTATTGATCAGTCTCCTAATTTCGCTGAGAAGTCAGATATTATCAGATGTGAACTGCTGGATCGCTTTGGGGGAGTCTATCTCGATGTGGACATGGATCCTTTTCAGTCGCTAGATGAGTTGCATCATAAATATGACTTTTATGTAGGTCTAGAAAATCCGCACAAAATTGCGACTACCGACAAGCAAGTGTGGCTTGGAATTTCTATTATGGCAGCAAGCCCAGGGCATCCAGTGATTAAGCGCTGGAAGGAGTTGATTAAGACTGGCTGGGAGCAAGTCAACCTTACCTATTCTTCTCCCATCGAGCGGGTAATTAACCATACCTATTTCCCCTTTTCTATCGCCTTTTTTGAAAAATATCAGGAGGGAAATCTGACCAATATAGTGCTGCCGACCACCTATTTTTACCCTCTAGCTCCGGACCAGGCAGCCAAAAGAAGAAGCTCTGTCCGCAGCATCCGAGAGCGCTTTTATGACTTCTTGGAAGATATCCATCTTCGAAAAACACGTCCCTTCTCACGAATAGCTCCAGAAACCATTGCTGTACACTATTGGGGCAATTCCTGGCTTCCTTCGCAATCAGATCAGCCCAAGGATTTGCAACATCAACTGGATATGATCAGAAAAGATTCTTATCGTATGCAAATGAAAATTAGGCGGCTGGAGGCAAGCCAAAAGTCTGTAGCGCTTCCCGCGCCGACAGCCGCAGACCCTGTTCAAGTAGACACTCTTCAACCACAGGCAGCATAGCTATGACAACAGCAGCAGCGGCGGTATTGGCAACAACTTCATTGATTGGAGCCATAGATGATACCCAATTCCAAAAAGATAAAGCTGTTATTGAGCAGCGAGACATTGCTTCTCGTTTTGTTACTACGGAAGGCGCACCTACAGAAGCTCTCAGAGAGTTGCTAGAATTGGATGGGCTGTACGAACAGGGTGATACCCTTGCAAAAATTGTGGAGAAAACACAAAAAGTATGGATTGCCACGGTTCAAGGAAAAGGGAATAGAGAACGAACAGATATCAAGAATTCCTCTTCGCAAGAAGTCATACGAGAAAAGATCGAAGCCATTGCCAGAGATAAGCTTAGGCTCTTTGACGAGCGTCCTCCTGCATTAAAGCAATACAGATATTATGCCTGTTTAGGTGCATTTTTGGATGGTATCAGAATGCGTTTGAAAGAAGCGGTAGATCAGTGGAAAAAAGGGACGCATTTTGAAGAGATGGTCTGCTTTTCGGGAGAGCGAGATCTTCGCAAAGACAAGGAAGATGCTCTTAGCAAGCTGACAGATCCAGCTCAGTCTCCATTGCCATTTAAAGAGGGATGGACGCTTCCTGAGGGTGCAAAATATGACACTGAATATGACCTCATGAAGCTCATTGTGCAGCAGGTTCAGTTCCCAAAAGATATGGAAGTTGCCCTAGAGGGCCATACTGTCCTTGTCAATGCTCCTCGTGGTAGCAATCCTCGCCCCTCTACAAAAGATTGCTACGAACATTGGAAAAAAGAAGAGAAGCCTCAGCCTGGGACCATGCTGGCAATCAGCCATCCGTTGATCTGGAGTTATCAGCAGCTAGCCGGCCAAAATGCACTTGGAAAGGATTTCCCTCTGGATACAATTGCGCCTGCCCTATCAGAAAAAGATCGTGAGGCGAAAAAAGACTCTTTGGTTGGACTAGTACATGATACAGTCGCCAAATGCCTCTATGAGATTCATAAGGGCAGGCTTGCTGCAGAAGCAGCTGCCAAAAAGGAATAAGAACCTAAGTTGCCTATTACTAACTACTACAAAAACTTATTGCTCTATCCACAAAAAAGCTGATTATTTTAATTCAAAAGCTCGGCTTCTATCACTTTGCGCTGTTTCATAGGATTGA
>CAYOTQ010000318.1:0-227 GCA_964406915.1 uncultured bacterium | reverse complement strand
TGCACGAACTAGTCATCTTATCTACAACGAGCCTACTCCCTTCTCTTTCAAGAGAATTTTCATATATGTAATCATTGCATCAGCTGCCTGCGGGATATGCTGCCCTGATTTAGTCGTCACAAATGGCGTCTCTAATGATTGGGTCATTCATGACTTCTTCTGATGGTATTGTTTTGTTAGAGAAGAATTTAACGACAAAGAAATGTTTTTGTTTGATATAAGGTTAA
>CAYOTQ010000317.1:0-2542 GCA_964406915.1 uncultured bacterium | reverse complement strand
GAGCACACGTATGTTGTGGCGAAACTGCTCTCTCTGATCAGGATCTATCTTCCAGGTAACGGAGTATTTGGTGCATGTTCCCCCATACATAGAATGATAGGTATAGTAATAATCACCAAATGTATGAGATCCAATTTTATTAGCAAATCCCCACGTATTACTATTTTCCACTCTTCGACTATCTAAGCTTGACCAGTCGACGTCGCCACAACAACATCCAGATCCATTACTACTAATAGATGACATATTACCTAAATAATTAAATTTCTCATTATTATATTATATAAAAAAATATAATACAACTAAGAAGCAATTTGGAGTTGTGGGAGGAGCTGAAGAAGTTTTTCTTGCGAGCTTTTCAAAAAGAGCAGCTTGAGGTTTGGCCCGGCATCCATGGTAAAGAAGACCCCGATGCCTGCTTTGCGCCATTGCCAGACTTGATGCATGGCGGCCACTGTCTCCGGCAGCCAATAGAGTATGGGAGGTGCAGAGCTAATCATGGTAGCATGCATTGCCAGACAATTATTTTCACAAATGGTGCCAAGAGCTTCAAAATCACGCTCTTTGATGGCCTCTTTAAGGGCAGCAAGATCATGAGAGACTTGCGCAGGCCAGGAGGCATACAGATGAGAAGTTTGAGAAGTGATCTGCATCGCTCTACGCGAGTCTATCGGTTTTTTCTCTCTCGACACAATCCAAAGGCCCATCTGTAGCTCTTCCCATGGCGCTTCAATAGGTTCGGCAAAGCTGTCCAAGCCATCATCGCGCACTCCTGCATGCCACTGGACAAAGCCATCAAATAATGAGCGACAAGCACTCCCACTGCCAAGCCGCGCCAAAATAGAGAGCTTTTGGCGCTCCAGATTCCATCCAAAGAGTTCATTGAGTGCAAGTGTTAAGGCTGCAAAACCGGAAGCGGAGGAGGCTAGGCCTGCACTGGTCGGGATTTCATTGGTAGTATGGATATGAAGGAAAGTATTTGGAGATCGAAAGAGATCGCAGAAGGCAAACAGACGCTGCACAAACGTTGTATCAGAAGAAAGTTTTTCACCATTGAGCCACACAGCATCTTCGCTGCTGAGAGAAAGAGTTGTCTTTGTGCCTACAGAGAGGCTCTTGGAGAGGCTGTCTGTGACCGGCAGGTTCAGCTCTTGATGGCGTTTGCCCCAATATTTAATGAGGGCTATATTAGTGGGGGCAAAAGCAGAAGCTTTTTCTTGAGGATGAAAAGAGGCATTAGAGAGAAGCGTACGTACCAGCTGCTGCTTCATAATATCATGACTCCTTCCGGACTCATCTCAATTTGCAGTTGTGGAAGGCTTTCAGAAAGGCTCTTGGTATATCCTAAACCAATCACACAGTCCCCAAGTCCAGAGCCTGAAATTTTTGATCCGAGAATGTCTGGACAAGCACGCATTGCATACACAATATCGGAAAGAACCTTGTTGCTAACCCCTATAGCTTCCATCAGCCCTTGCTGAACAGTAAAGAGCTGGCCTACTTCGTGCCAGTTTTGTGCCAACATAGCCTGCTTGGCCTGCACTGACACAAGATGCATGGCACAAAAGAGCTGGTCAAAAAGGGCGGGGGCTTGTTCATAATGCTTTCTTACCAGGGCGATGACCTCTGGAGTGGCCCGTTTACTGCCGGAATACACTACTGTCAGAGGAAACAAAGAGGGCAGTTTTTCAATCGTGGCAGTAGCCATAGAGTAGTCTACAATTCCTCCATAGATAGAGGCCGCGACATCGGTCCCGGAGGCTACGGACTGAACAGAGCGGACAATCTGGACACTTTGTTCAAAAAGGGCTTTTTTATCCATAGCATGATCGAGCCAGAGGCTAAGTACTGCCATGGTGGCTACAGACACTGCGGCAGACGACCCTAAGCCAAACAGATGGGAAAATTCCGACTCTATAGAAAGATCAAAGCCTGTTGGCAAAGTCCTGCTCTGGAGAGCGGCAATGACAAAGCGCAGATGCGCTGCTGGTTCAATGTGATGTCGTGAGGTGATGTGGCTCCCAACGGCTGAATGTATGGCAATAGTGTCATCGGGTCTTGGCGCAAGAGCGACTGTGATGCGTTTGTTGACAGCGCAGGCAAGAGCCTGTTTGCCATAGAGCACAGCATGCTCTCCAAAGAGCATCAAACTTCCGGGTGCAGAGACTTTATATAGCAAGGCGGGCTCCTTGAGGCTCTGGTTGAACCTGCATCAATTCATAACCATATTTCTGGCAGAGCTCTAGTGGCGGCGAGTCGGCAAATGCAAGCAGCACCCCGCCTCCGTCTCCATAGATAGATCCGGCTCCACAAATCTTTGCAGAGGCGCCCCTATTTTCAAGATCTGCGATAAAATTCTGTACTTTTTGAGGGACAACACCTAGCTGTACAAGCAGTCGATGGTTCAGTTTTATGAGAGGGTCAAGACAGGAGAGTTTGGTGTGTAGTAGTGCTTCTTCAATAAGGCTTGCGATCTGTCCAAACTCTTGCCAGATGTCGCTCGTTTTAAAGCTGCGTACGGGCGAGCAGGTGGTTTTGTGCG
>CAYOTQ010000316.1:2131-2557 GCA_964406915.1 uncultured bacterium | reverse complement strand
CACTTCGCAGTTTCGTGTGCCAGGCAAAGCGGGCGGGCAGATGAGTCTGTTTTAGCCGGGCCAAGGCGGGATATTTTCGTAAGCCAACGGTCGCTGCAGCAGATGGGTTGTCGGGTATCGTCAAGCTGCGGGCCTTTTTCTTATGTCATCGCTAGTGGCGCCTCACGCGTTACTTTGCTACTTGCCGTGATGTGCGGCGGGATCACTTTTTTTAATGAACTACCAGGAGAACGGAATGAGGAAACTGATTGCGATGGTGTGTTTCATGCTGGCGGCGTCGCCGCTCGCTTTTGCGCAGGATAAGGGCAAGGATGATGCCAAGAAAGCTGCCCCCGCCGCTGAAGTAAAGGCTGACAAGGGCAAGGATGCCGAGAAAAAATCGGAAAAGAGCAAGGGTGACGAGAAAAAAGCGGAAGCGCCCAAGGG
>CAYOTQ010000316.1:0-2121 GCA_964406915.1 uncultured bacterium | reverse complement strand
AGGCGAAGCCAAAAAAGCCGACGACAAAGGCAAAGGCGACGAGAAGAAAGCCGACAAAGCCAAGAAGGAGCCCAGCCCGGCACAGAAAGCACAACAGGAACGCATGAGGCTGTGCAACGAACAAGCTGCCGACAAGAAGGGTGACGATCGCAAGAAGTTCATGAGCACGTGTCTGAAGGAGCAGCGTAAAGTCGAGGAAGACAAGAAAAAAGCGCAGCAGGAGAAAATGAAGTCGTGCAACAAGGAAGCCGGCGACAAAAAGCTGAAAGGCGACGAGCGCAAATCGACAGAGGGTTCAAGTAAGAAACGAAAACATTCAGAATCTGCTAAAGCTGATACTCATAAGAGTCATAAAAACGAGTCTTCGCATAAGCATAAGTCTCATAAACATAAAAAACACAAGCATAAACACTAATAAAAGAGATAACAGATGTGAGCCTCTTGCAGGGGGCTCACTCTGGGTATAATAGATATAATAAAATTTTGGTTGAAACGTCCCTCTTGCGAGGTTTCCTACAAAGAGCAGCGTGAGAGGGTTTTAATCAAAAAGTACTTAACGAAATAGTACAAGGTCTTGGCTTTCTCATCCAGCAAAATTCTGCTCATGCCACTGCCGCAGCATCACATAAGAATGAAGGGTAAAAACAGGTCAACGCCATACTCCTTTCTGCTCTTTTGGATAAGCTCAGCTGGAATGGGGGCTGTTTGTTTGGTCTCTACAGATTCAAAGTGTTTATAAGGGCTTGTGGGACAAGAAGGAACGCCTTGTTGAAGATCATCTTGCGAGTGCAAAAGACGCTCAAGGCTTTTATTCAGCTGTTCTTCATTTTCCACTGATTGATACATTTTTTGAGGGATCTCGGCGGTTGTTTGGAGCTTGAAGGCAAGCCCATAGATGGATCCTCTGTCAAGAAAGCTAAAAGACTCAATTTGATTCCAAGAGAGTCGAAAGACGATCGCACTGTTCTGTATAAGCCGCAGCTCATGATCCGTGACTTGAAGAAGGTCGGGATAGGTCTGCTGCTTGCGTAGAGATCCGTAGGGAAGGTAGCTAGCACCAAGGACACCGCCGCTTGCCAGCCATCGCCATATGCCCAGAGATTCAATGCCTGCAAGAGGCAGGAGAATATCGGCAAACCAGATGACAAGAAGAGAGCCCGCAGCGATTGTGCAGCTTTGAAACAACACATGTCGCTTCATTTCAGGCCGTATAGAGGTTCTAAGTAAAAGTAACCCGCTGTCTGTTGTCATATACTGTCACACTAGAAGCTTTTTACAAGATTTACAAGCGTTTTTTTTGAGTGGGCAAATATATGAGATGTGATACCCTTTTTTCTTTTTTGAAGAGAGAGAATCGATATGGAACATGCTTTGGAATATCCCCTGGGCCTTTATAGTGGTTGGCTGATCGCCGTCTTTGCGATTGGATACCTCTCTATCATTTTCGAGCATGCGCTTAGAATCAATAAAGCCACAAGCGCGCTGTTGATGGCTGTGCTGTGCTGGAGTATACAGTTTGCTGATAAAACCACAGTAACCCAGCTGCCCGTTCATTTTTCCTCTGGTTTGGCTGATGTGAGTCAGGTAGTTCTCTTTTTGATGGGGGCGATTGCAATTGTAGAAACTATACAAGCACATGGCGGCTTTAGCTTGGTGGCAAGTGCTATTCGTATTTCATCAAAAAAGCTCTGTTTATGGGCGGTAGGATTTATCGCCTTCTTCTTATCTGCGGTACTGGACAACTTGACTACAACGATCGTGCTAGTGATGCTTCTCAGAAGAATTCTGGAAAATAGCCGGGATCGACTAATCTTTGGCTCTGTAGTGGTCATCGCGGCAAATGCTGGAGGAGCTTGGACGCCTATAGGAGACGTGACGACTACGATGCTCTGGCTTGGGGGGCAGGTCTCTACATTGCCTGTCATGAAGCAGCTCTTTTTGCCGAGTCTTGTCTGTATGATTGCCTCTCTTATTCCTCTCTCTTTTTCTGTAAAAGGGAGTCTGCCGCCGCGTCTTGTCGGTCAAAAAGCTCTATTAGAGCCTCAAGGGCAGTTTGTATTCATCTGTGGGATTCTTTCATTAATTTTTTCTGATAGCAAACCACAGGAAAAACTTGCTGAA
>CAYOTQ010000315.1:0-2561 GCA_964406915.1 uncultured bacterium | reverse complement strand
TCTGACTCGGAATCTCTCTGTATTCCATCGAGAGAAAAACCCAGAACTCAGGTTATTATCGAAGACCAAACATGCCGCTGCCGCTCGTAGAGCCAAAGGAGAGCTCATTGCCCAGAAATGAGGGTGTCTCTCCACGAGTAATAGCGAGCCTCCAGACATCAGCTCGCTGCATGAAAGGCGTCAAAAAATCTGCCAGCTTTTGGCCGGAAAGATCTTTGATTGAAAGGGAATCATAGAGGACAAGAGAGGAGCCTTTTTTGCTGTAGGCAAATATGCCATTTTTTGGAGGGGGAAGGCCATTGGCTTTTAACGCTTCACGAAAGAGATTTTCACGGTAGCGGCCAGGAGGAGGAACACCCAGATCACTTACCACCAGAATGCGCTCAGCTGCTGGATCAAATTGCATATGGACCGAAAGGCCTTGAGGGAATTTGATCAGGCACGCATTGTGTCTGTCGGGTGCAAGAGGAATGTTCAGGATCTTGCCAAGTTCGTCTAGCACATCGGCGAAAATATCTTTTACCATACGTTATTTCGTCTCCTTTCCCATCTCTTTTCCACCCTCGGTATCTTCACCAGACTCTAGCCGTTCTCGCACGCCTTCTTCTTGCTCTCTAAGCTCATCAAGCTCATCTTCCAGCTGCTCAAGAGCTTCAAGGATAGCTCCGTATAATTCATCACGATGCTGCAGATTTCGATAGAGTTGGTTGAGCGCCACTTCGCGTACAGCGTCTCGTATCTGACTCAAGACGATAATTTTTGCTAAAATCCACTTGTCTATTCCGAGCTTAACAGCTGTCTGGAGGACTTTGTCTCCTGTAGGATAGCGCTCTTGCAAAAGAGAAACAAACTGTTTGGAGAGCAGCTCAAAATTAAGTCCTGGAGGCTTTTCTAGGCCGTCTCGTTTGAACATAAAATCAATCAATTTCATCCGCGCACGGAAGAATTGGTAGATTCCAAGGATTGCCTGTAGGGAACGCACTTCCGATAAAAGCCTATGGAGTAGTCCTGGGGGAATAGAAGGTCCTTGTGATTTTAGATCAGAGCCAAGAGAATGAAAGAGGAAGGCAAGGACTTTGCGCAGCTCTTTATAGGCAAAGCGATCAGACAGTTCTGCAAAGAGTGCTACAGGCTCTCGCGGGTTGCCTGTAATGTCGCGATACATGTCTCGAAGTTTTGTAGGAGCTCCAAGGCCTTCTGCTGTATATTTTTGTACCTCTTCAGAAATATTTTTGCCGGCAGCGATTTCCCGTCCAAACTGCTCTTCATGCTGTTTCTTGGCTTCTTCTACAATTTCATGAAGGCTGCCTGTGGTGGTTTCAAGCAAAAATTTGAGCACATCGTCTGCGAGCGTTGGATCTGGATAGAATTGATTGAGGATTTCAAGCACTTCCTCTTTTGTTTTGGCATCTTTAATCTTGTCTAACAGCAAGATCAGAATCTGCTTTTTTAGCTCTGGGTTTTGCTTGGAGAATTTTTCTGCGGAGGTGTCTATGTCTTTCACGGGCACAAGTCTTCGCTCTAGGCGATCTTGCTCTGCTTTTTTTAGTCGAACTTTGTTATCGTCTAAGCTTTTTTGGTTGCGAGTGAAGCGTGCAGCCATTGGGTTGGAAGCTTCTTCAAAGACGTTTTGGAGAGTTTCGGCAGTTTCTGCTTGCTGGGCGGTCTCCTGTCGTGCGATTTCAAGCTCTGCCTTAGAAAGCATGCTTGCTGCTTCCACCTCCTGGGCTGAGGCAGCAACTCCTTCTTTTATGCGATCGGAAAGACCCATAGTGCCTCACATACTTGTAATTATGAGATCTGTATACGGCCTAATGGCTGGATGCGGATCTCAGGTACAATCTCCTGATAAGAAACTACGGAAATATCAGGAAATTCCAATTCAATTAACTTCCTCACAAAACGACGTACGTCAATGGCTGTCAGAATCACCGGATGCTGGCCGCCAGGCGGGGGAGCGGTAACTGTCGTACGTACTGACTGGAGAATCAGCTGCACAGAGTCGGGGTCTAGCGCCAGATAAGAGCCTGCGGAGGTCTGTTTAATCGCGCCTCGTACCAAGTCTTCAATTTCAGGGTCAAGTACATAGACAGAAAGCACAGACTGACCTTGAGAATAACGATAGCTGATGTAGCGTTTCAATGAAGAGCGTACATATTCGGTCAGCAGCACAGGGTCTTTTTCTGTCTGTGCCCATTCGCTAAGAGATTCCAGCACTGTACGCAAGTCTTTGATAGACACTTGCTCTTGCGTCAGTCGTTTGAAAATATCAGTGAGTTTTTGCAGGGGAATCAATCGGGTCACTTCTCTGACGAGGTCAGGAAACGATTTCTCCATAAATTCCAGCATCGACTTCATTTCCTGAATGCCCAAAAATTCATTGGCATAGTGTCTAAAGAAATAAGAAAGGTGCAGAATCATTACTTCCAGAGCATTCCAGTGCTTGATGCCTGCCTTCTCAAGGATTTCTTTATTTTTCATATCTACCCATAAAGAGGGCAATCCGAGAGAGTTTTTATAGCTGACAAAGGGCAAATTGTATCGCTTGAGGTTTTCGTCAT
>CAYOTQ010000314.1:0-2566 GCA_964406915.1 uncultured bacterium | reverse complement strand
AGCAGTATAAGCACGCCCTTTATACCCAAAATGGAGGCATGGTCCGCGAAGCGCCGGGCTCTACAAAAACGATCGAACATGATCCGGTAAAACTTATCCAACGCATGGTACTCCAGTCACATCCCAAGCTGGATATCAGCGATAAGACACTCTTTTCTTTGCAACTGCTGCGCCGGCAAGTACACAGGATAGGCGCCGCCCTTCCTCAAATGACCACAGAAGAGAAAGCACGCTGGCTGGCGACCATAGAGACCAAATTTTCAGCGCTGGTAAAGAGAGCTGCCAAACAGGGATTTAGCGACAAAGATGTCAAAAGACTATTTACAGACCTGGAATCAGACCTGACATCAATTCGAAATGCCACACAAAAGCTATCGAAAAAAACGCTTTCTTCACATCAAAAAGTACTGCAGGCTCCCAAGAAAGAACAACTCGCAGTGACAGTTCCTCTTAAAAGCCTTAGTGAGAATGCAGCAGAAAAGATAAAGATTCCGGGAGTCCTGACTCAAGAAGAAGCGGAGCAAATCGAGGCTATATCGAAAACTTTTGAAACCGTTGCCGCTCATGATATATCCAAGCTGCCAGAACTTAAAGAACAGCTGTCTCAGCTGGAGGCAAGGATCGATCGTTTGATGGACCAAAAGGAATACGACAAAGCAGCTGCCATAGCAAGGCAAATGCTCTCTTCACTTCCGCTGCCAGGAAGCCTTAAAGAAACTGTAAAAAATGGCCTCTTTGATATCAAACAAGCACGAGAGCATTTTACAAATCTTGAAACTGTCGTAAGTGATCTTGGAAAAATCGCTCAATACTTATGGGAAGCCAAATTCAGACAGGCAAACATGGCGATGCTTCCAGAAGAGACTGTCGGATTTTTGCACCTCGAAGCCCTCATGCTTGAAGCCGTGAATGCACAAAAGAAACTCCTCCAAAATATCCCGGATAACGAAAAGGAGCCTTATGAAAAAGCCCATGTAGCAGCAGCAAAAGCTCTTAAAAGCCGCATTCTAGACAACACACTCTACGACCACCATCAAAACACTCAGTTACGCTTTTTTGACTCGCCTGAACTAAGCAAAAAATTTGCCGCTATACACGCATTTGTTGTCCCTCATATCAAATTCAGGAAATATGAAAGCACCACAACTCAAGCCCTGAACATAAGAAGAAATTGGGTTGGGGGGTATGAACAGCACTTAGCTGAAGATGTAGCAAAAGTGTATGAACCAGCAAAATCGAATTCTACAAAGCGTACAATATGGGATTCCTTTTTCTCTAGAGGTAAAGAGAAAGAGTCTCCCCAAGTTCCTTCTTCTATCGTAGACCACTGTCGACTAAAGGTGCTATTTGCCTCCATGCAGTATCCAGAATCTTCTATTGGCCGGACAAGCGCTGGTTTGATGGATTCATTTAAAATGGACTCCGAGGCAACGACCATAGACGATGAACAGCAACAGGCAAACGTACGAAAAAAGCAGTTTCTTCAAGCAGTCGATTCAGCAAAGAAGTTTTCCCGCCTCGACATCGGCACAGATGCCTCCATATTCACCTCTGCAAAAAGCTATTGCATTATCCCACGAGGTTTTAGTCCCCTGCCAGGTAAAGAATTTGAAATAGACCCATACGGCCTTGCTCCTCACCAGGAAATGAAAGGCGTTGAACGAAACGACAATGCCAACTTCGAAAAGATAGGAGCCCCCATGGTCTATGACCATAAATGCGAAAATGAAGTGCAAGAGTTTGCCAATGCTCTCAATGATGAGGAACAGTTTCCATTAGACATGTATCGCCTCAAAGTACTGAGAAATGAAGGAAATGTAATTGACCAACACTATCAGAGAGCCGATAGTACGCTACATCCTCATGAAGATGCTCACGAGGTGTTCGAACTCCTCTTGGAAAGACCTTGGTGCACAGACCTTACGTTTGGCTCAACAAGCACCTTTGAAGCTCAAAAAACCATATATGATGCCCTCCTGTCTGGCTATCCTCTTTGCTCTTTAGACAAAACCTTGATCACAACACCTGAATTTTTTCTTGCAAGATGTGAAAAATTCCAAGCACTCCTTCAAACAGCCATCAAAGATAAGAAATTTGAACAGGTATTCTTTTTTACCTATCTTTTGCATACGATTAGCGATCGCCTGCATATGATTCAGCAGGAGCAACAGCATAAAGGCTCTTTGTTTTTGATCCCTGAGAGCGCAAAAAAAGATTTTGATCGCTTGACAGTCGAATGGGACAAGTCATTTCCCTCCACACAAATTGACACAGTTCTAGGACTATGGAACGACCCACAATGTACAGATCAGGCCAAGATCGATGGCAGCCTCTATCTTGCAAGCCTGTTGAGATGTCGCTATCCTACCATGAAGGATATTGGCACACTCCTTGGCGACTCCAAACCAACTTTTCAAAGAGAAAAGTTATTTTCTCTTATCAGCTGTGTGCAAATCACCAAAGACGCGGCTACATTGCCTGTGCTTGGCCATCAACTTCTTCTTTGGTATCGCCAGCAGGTAATTCCCGCCATTCAAATGCTGCCTGCCAATGAGAGACAGCAACT
>CAYOTQ010000313.1:0-2573 GCA_964406915.1 uncultured bacterium | reverse complement strand
GGCGCTATGTTTAAAGCCGGCATTCTTTTTTCTTCTAAATACCCAAAAGGAATCATGCTTCAAGAGTTTTTTCAGGCAACGGGGTTTGTGCCTAAAAAAGTGGTATTTATTGATGATCAGCCAACATTTGTGCAGTCAGTAGAAGATGCGATGAAGGCAAGTAATATTGAATGCATCTGCTTTCATTATACAGGCATCAAAAACAGACCTTGCAACTTTAATTCAGAAATTGCCAGGCTGCAAGCTACACACCTCATCACCCATGGAGAGTGGCTGACAGATGAGGAGGCAAAGCAGCTGCTGCCATAGAAAATAGATCTTGGAGTGCTGGTAACACTCTGATTCATTCCGTCGCAAAGCGATAAGCAATAAACTGTACGCTGTCGAGCTGTAGTTTTTGGTAGGAGCGAATCCTTTCCGACACTCCTTTAAAAAACACAGAAGCTGTATCTGACGCGAAGAATCCATACGCGCGCGAATAGGGATCATACAGAAAATAGCGTTTCTGGGATTTATTATAGTAGACAATGATCGCATGGCCAGCTACTGCTGCTTTGCCATGAATACAGATATAAATCGCATAGTTTTGATAGTTGCTGTTGTCATTTTTATTGATGTCATTTCGCACAAAGTCTGACAAACGGTTACTCAAAGTCTCTCGATCGTACTTCGCAAGAGATATCTCTTCTGATGTAATCTGTCTTTTTTTTGAATAAGGAAGCTTCTTTTGCAGTATCTCTATTCCTTTTGGAACATCTGGTATTTCTATCCCATAGATATACTTACACGTGGAATGGTTGACAAGAAAGTTATACAGTATATGAATTATTTGATAACGTAGGAATGTCACCGCATGCATATTCCTTCCAAGATATTCTACTGTTACCTGTTGTGCCTCTTGTTTGCCGAGAAGTTCTAGAATAGTCATTGCCTGTCCGTAGCAGGTTCCTCCCTGTAGCTCCGTTGTCATACAAGCAAGTAGCGAGTTCCCCGTAAATTGTGGTTTTTGCTGCTTTAAGCGATACCATGCATCAAGAACATCTGAAAGAAGTGAATTCTTCTTCAACTCTTCTAAAATCTCAGAGATATATGTTTGTCCTGAAGGAGATGATGGTTCGATAGCGGCAGGTAGGGCCTTTTGGATAAATTGATCCTGTTCTTGTTGAGGAGATTCAGTTGCATAACAAGCTACTTGCTTCTTGATAAGAGCGAGCTGTGCCGTGAGCCTTTCCACTACAGGAGTTGTTTTGGATCCATCTTTTTGCCTACGAGCAAGAAAATCTTCGATACTTTGAGCCAGGCCTCTACAGAGCCTTTCTTTTTCCGACCGTTCTAAGGAAGCTTGGTGGCAAATAGTAGCAAAGGCGTTTTTTGCAGACTCTTCAATACCCGTAGTGTTCAAGGTTTTTTTCGATTTTTCCGTAACTAGCACGTACCGAGTATCACTATATGAAAGATACTCACCTGTCTCTTGAATGCCTCGTAGTTCAAAAATAAAATTCTTTACGGCGTTTAATTGCATATTACTACCTATTTATAAGTTCACACAATGAATAAAAAGATATTATAATATAACGACTTTTAAATCGTGACTCTTTTATTTCGCCGCTTTAATCTCTTCCCATGCTTTATTATAAAGAGTTGTATCACGCCCAACATCTTGAATCATTTCACTCTTTTCAAGGATTTCGGGCTGCAAAAGGGGCAAGATATTGTCTTTAATCACCGGCAGGACTTTGTCGTAGGCAGCTATATTTGGACAAAAGCAACAGGTGTAATTCATATTTTCTATCGCTACTTCTGGCAGATACATATAGTTGATGAAGTCGTAGGCCAAGTCAATATGGGGTGCATCTTTTGGAATGACAAAAAAGTCTACAGAAAACCAGCTTCCCTCTTTCGGGATGCCAAAAGTCACATTCGGGTTTTCCTGCATTACTTGAATAATATCGCTGTGAAATGCCTGCACAATCAGGTACTCTCCACTTGCAATGCCATTTTTATACTGCTCACTTTCAAATTTTGCCAAATTCTGCTTCCAAGCAATAGCCTGCCTCTTGGCCTGGTCGATTTCGTCTGGATTCTTTGTGTTGATGCTATAGCCCAAAAAGCGAAGACCTGCCCCCAAAACTTCCCGAGGATCATTGAGCATTGTCATCCTGCCTTTGTACTTGCGCAAATCAAACACATCCCAGCTCGGCTCGATAGCTTCAACTTTATCCTTCCTCCATGCCACACACGAAAAGGTAAAGAGATAGGGCACTCCATACTGCAGCAGCTGAGGCGTCAACCTCTTGGCAATAGCCGGATCAAAATAGGCGATATTTGGCACTCTTTTGAGATCAATAGGCTGTAGCATCTGCTGCTTGCTCATGATCTGCACGAAATAGTTGCTTGGCAAGATGAGATCATAGCCAGAGCTACCTAATTTGAGCTTGGTATACATCGCTTCGTTTGAATCAAAGGTATCGAGGACTACCTGGCAATTATGCTCTTTTTCAAATCGCTCTATTACTTCCGGATTAAAAAAATCGGCCCACGTGTAGATATGGAGTCGAGGCTTCTTTGATGAA
>CAYOTQ010000312.1:0-2580 GCA_964406915.1 uncultured bacterium | reverse complement strand
TTACCTATGCCAAGCAAAAAGGTCCTGAAAATGTTGATGATCAGGCAGGTCCAGGCAATGGATTCATCGACATATTTGAGACAGATGGCTCTTTTGTAAAGAGACTCGTCTCTCAAGGTCCTCTCAACTCCCCATGGGGTCTTGCTCTCTCTCCAAGAGGCTTTGGCGATGCTGAAGACAAGCTGCTTGTCGGCAACTTTGGCAATGGCATCATCAACGTCTACGGTTCCAAGAGCGGCAAATTCTTTGGCCAGCTTGGCAATAGAGATGGTGTGATCACGATTGCAGGTCTCTGGGCGCTGCGCTTTGAAGATTGTAATGTTCAGGCTGTAGGAAGCTCCAGAAGAAATGCTGTGCTTTACTTTACTTCTGGCCCTAATGATGAAGCTGATGGCTTGATTGGAACAATTACTCCAGAAAGCTCAACTTCTAGCTCTAGTTCCTCTTCTTCCTCATCTTGCGACTGATATCTGAGATCTTTGTGAGAGGGCACTTGTGCCCTCTCGCTCATTAGATATTGTCTACAAAGTGCTAATATTCTTGTTACTTTAGGTGCTCATCAAATACCCTTTTTGGAAAAAATAGAGGAGTGTTTGCTATGAACATTACAAGCGCGATCGATACCCACACATGCATTCTTTTTCACATTCCGGAAGGAAAACCAGACCCTAAGGCGCCTTGCACTCCCCATATTTTAGCCAACGACACCAGGCCGCGTGTTCCCAAAAGGCCGCAACAGGGATATACGTGTCTGCTTCATGCCTTCAATTCTATTCGAGAGCGTATTGGCAAAAACCCTTCAGAGGAGCTGAAAACCGCTCGGGAAGTAGAAAAGCGTATTTCAACCCTATGTAAATCCCTTCTTAGAGATGAAAAGGAGATTCCTCCCTGTATAATGGCCTTTTTTGAGGCTGGAGCTGAAGAATGTAAAACCTTGAATAAAGCGTGGGCAAAACAGGTGCTTGGCGGACAAAAAGATCAATATATTCAGGCTATTGAGCCTAAACAGTGCACGATATTTCTCAATCACTACGTAACAGGCTTTTCTAAGCAGTCACAGTATGAGCAGCTCTTTGACTATCTATGCCATGTGTGGCTGCAAAAGCGCACTGGGCGATATGAGCAATTCTTGCGCGATGCCTCGCAGCCGCTTCCTGCTCTTACAGGAGGTACTGATTTGGAGAAATTCTCAGAGTTAGAAGTCAAAACCGGCTGCATTATTGCCGATATGTACAAATTAAACAAAGTTCAACACCAAGTTGTAGAGACCTTTGCTGCGTTCATGCAGCAGCTAAAAAGCGCAGGTCCCATGGCTGTGGCAGGTAGTTTTGGCATAGGTGCCTATTCCTGCGAGCCTCAAAAACAAAAGACTTCTCTAGATCGATATACAGTATATGCCTGGCCGCAAGGGGCCCGAAATCTTGAGTCTTTATGCAAAATCCACACCATCATCGTGGTGGGAGCTCAGAAAACTGAGACGCAAGAGTGTATCTATTACATGGATCCCAGAGACCAAGATACAGATAGAAAGGTTTACAAGATCTCGTTTCAATCTTTTAAGGATCACATCTTAACCCTGCCGTCTCAACATTGTCTCAAAGAGGCAGGACAGGTATCCGGTATCATGGCATGGACATCAAATAGATATCCTCGCAAAGTATAAAGAAAGATCCAAGCCCGCTATACAGGCAGGCTTGGAGTGTTAAGTGACTATGCTTCAACGAGCTCTTGAGCTGCTTCAGGAGCCTTTGCAGGCTTTTTGTCTTTATTGGCTTGCAGCACGAGAACTTCAATTTCTTCAAGAAGCTTTTGATTCTTTTTGAGATCTTCGCGCACAGTATCGCGACCTTGACCAAGACGCTGGCCTTTAAAGCTAAACCACGCGCCTTTTTTCTCTACAATATTCAAGTCAGTAGCGATATCCAAAATCGAGCCGGCACGAGAAATTCCCTCATCAAAGAGAATGTCAAATTCGGCTACTTGGAATGGAGGTGCCATCTTGTTTTTGACAACCTTTGCACGAACGCGATTGCCTACTTCACTGTTATCTCCACCCTTAATGCCGGCAGCTCTCCTGATCTCAATGCGGATAGAAGAATAGAACTTCAGCGCCTTACCGCCAGTCGTTGTCTCTGGATTACCATACACAACGCCAATTTTATCACGTACCTGGTTGATGAACACCGCGCAGGTGTTGCTTTTTGAAAGAGATGCTGTCAGCTTTCTGAGTGCCTGAGACATCATGCGTGCTTGTAAACCCATAAATTGATCGCCGATTTCACCCTCAAGCTCTGCTTTTGGCACCAAAGCTGCTACAGAGTCAATGACGATGATGTCGACAGCATTTGAGCGAGCAAGCGCTTCTGCAATATTTAATGCTTCTTCCCCGCTGTCTGGTTGAGAGATGAGCAATTCATCGACATTGATGCCAATTTTTGCTGCATACGAAGGATCCAGAGCATGTTCGGCATCGATATAGGCAGCAACACCGCCTGACTTTTGCGCATTGGCGACAATATGTAGGGCAAGTGTCGATTTTCCTGATGATTCAGGACCATAAATCTCAACAATTCTTCCTCG
>CAYOTQ010000311.1:0-2591 GCA_964406915.1 uncultured bacterium | reverse complement strand
TTTTCTGCGCCCATACCAACGAGCGAATTGACGCTCCTCGAGGGAAGTTTTTCCAAACAAATTGGGGGCAATAAATTCGATCAAATTAGCGTGTTTTGGATGAAAAATTACAAGAGATAGGAAATATACTATGTTACAGTCCACACAGTTCTTTCCAACTGCCGCCGTGACTTGGTGCATGAGTGAGCCTTGTTTGAATCCTCTCTCTTATCAACCACAACCAATAGACCTTTCGGATTCAAGTAGAGTAGCGCAATCTATAATCGACAAAAAAATTGCTCTTCTTGATCTAAAGCCAAGCGATATAGCCAATGACTTTCCCAGCAAAACACTCCGATTTGTCACCTATCACGCTGCCTTCTTTTTTGCGTGTCTTGCTGCCCCTGCAGCAGGATTTTTCTATCACTCATACGCCACTGTAAGAGACCTTGGAAGTTTTACCCTAGCGGCTGTGCAACAGAATCATGACGCCAGAGATGCCCATTTTCATAGCCTTGTGAACAGTATAAAGTATCTTTTTGTACATACAGTTGTGGTGGGCCTACAGGTTGCAGCTACTATTGCCACTGCCGGTCTTATCAATCTGTTTGCGCCAATGGCCTATATACAGAATGTAGAACACAGCACAATGCTTGCCGCTCAATTACGCGATGAATTCGGTATAGTTGACCCCAATGGACAGCTCCTTGCTCTCACAAACCGTGACTTGGACAATCGTAATTTGCAAGGAACATATTGCACGCTTATCCGTCACTATGAAAAAAAGCTGTTAATTGAAACTCAAAAACTGCAGATAGAATTCAAAAATGACCATCTCCCAGTTAGGTTCGACTACCCCCTCTATCAGTCCGAATGGGAGAAGATAACGAGGTATCGACAGCTCTTTTGCCCTAGCTACCCCAAAGATCGCTACGAGCCCTATTGCCAAAAGATGGAGACATACCGAGCTACAATCCAAAAACTGCGGTCTCTTTGCCAGACATTGATTTCTCGTCAGTTCAACACAGAAAGCACGAAGTACACAGTACCAGACTCTCTCTTTACAAAAGAGACTGCAGATGCTGCCATCGCCCTGAATGACACCTTCTCAGTATTTGATAGAATCGTGCCTAAAATAAGACTCCAGAGGATGGCTGCTAACCTATCGGTGGACTATGTAGACAGCCTCCCATACGACCATAGTCTTGATATTCTTTACAAAGAATTTTCAAGAGAAGGCGTCAGTGAAGAGTACCACGTTATGCGAAAGAGAGTATTACAAGGTAAAAATGCAGCAACTCTTTTAGACCTTCCCACTGATCATTCGAAGCCAGATGTATTAAAAGCATACCGTAAGCTATCTGTTAAAATACATCCGGACAAGGTAGCGCCTCTCTTGACAGATAGTGATTTGTATAAGGAGGCAGATGTACTGTTCAAAAGACTTATTGTAGCAAGAGATAGTCTGCTCACATAAGGGATGAAATCTCGTACACGTTTTGACATAGTTGGATTCTGTGATACCTAACTTCGTTAGGTACTACTCTTGACGTACAAAATCGTCGATGCCTTTGGCAATAGAATAGGCAAGAGCATTGAAATATTTGTCTGTTGCAAGCTTCTTGGCTTCCGCTGCATTCGAAAAAAAGCCCCCTTCAATAAGCACAGCAGGCAGGCTATTTTCCCGAATCACACAGAAATTGCCCTCTTTTACCCCTCGAGAAGCCGCTTTTGTTTTCTGTACAATACTCTTTAAAAGACAGTGGGCTAAATGCTTTGACCTCTTTGCCTGTACGCTGTCTGGGTAGTAGAAGACTTCCACTCCCTGGGCATGCACATTCGCTGCATGATTAAAGTGGATACTGACAAAAAGCTGCCCTCTCCACTCTTTGGCAAGTGCTACCCGCTTGAGCAGCGGGACTGCCACATCGCGCGTGCGCGTCATGCGCACCTTGTAGCCCCACTGTTCAAGACAGTCACGTACTTTAAAGCTGCAGGCGAGCGCCAGCTCTTTTTCGACAAGGTATGGCGCTTTTTTCATTTTTGTTCCCATACTCTCGCCTCCATGCCCCGGGTCGAGGATAATAGTCATAGAACGCTTTTCTACATGCGAAAATGGCACGCGAGCTTCTTGCTGCATCCGCCTTGAACAAGAGGTCAAAAAAAGTAAAACGAGGAGACAAAAATACTTCATCAGAGCTTCCGTATTGCACAGTAGTCTCCGGCAACCTCTTTGTCGTTAAAGTCAATGATGCGATGGGCAAAAATTTGCTTTGTCTCATGACCTTTGCCGGCAATCAAAATGATATCTTCCGGTCTGGCAAGATCGATCGCCTTGTGGATCGCCTTTTGGCGATCCAGTTCGACAATATAGCTATCTAGCTTTGTAAAGCCTGCAATAATTTCTTGAGCAATACTCTCAGGAGCTTCGGAGCGAGGATTATCAGATGTCACAACAGTGATATCTGATAGCTGCTCGGAAATTTTAGCCATCAGCGGCCGCTTTTCACGATCGCGATCTCCACCACATCCAAAGAGAGTGATAATTCTTCCCTTCGCCACATCTCTGAGAGTGCTCAGGACATTTTTCAACGCTTCTGGCTTGTGCGCAT
>CAYOTQ010000310.1:0-2624 GCA_964406915.1 uncultured bacterium | reverse complement strand
GCGCCCTTTTCTATCGCGCGAAAAATGAGGGCTTGATCGGTGGGGGTATAGCACGCGCTGACGATCACAACCGGAATAGGCGCTGCTTCCATAATTTTTTTAGTCACTTCAAAGCCATTGATACCAGGCATATGAATGTCCATCGTCACAACATCTACAGCCTGGAATTTTAGCCACCTCAGCGCTTGCTCTCCATCATTTGCAGAACCAACCACTCGTAGCTGTGGGTCTTGCTCAATGATATGAACAAGCAAGTCACGCGCTACCTTTGAGTCGTCTACAATAAATACTGAGATTGACTGTTTTGTATCCACCAAATATTTCCTTTTAGAGTCTTCCTTGTGTCAAACGACTTCTCTCTACAGAGAGCCTATATTGGTCTGTCAGCTGTTTTAAGAGAGCGCTCACTTTACTCATCGATTCAAGCGCCGACTTGATTTGCGTCAGCTGCTGTGCGTGCTGGCTTGTGGCTTCGTCAATATTTGTCATAGCGGTGGTAACCTGTTCAATACCGACAAGCTGCTGTTGACTTGAGAGCACAATTTGGTTGGCTGCATGCGCTACCTTTGATGTATTATCAACCATAGTCTTGATTGTCTTGTTCGTATGCACAGATTGATTGACCCCTTTTGAAACAGCTTTTGACCCCTGTTCTGTTGCGAGAACCGCAGCGTTTGTCGCATTTTGAATCTCATTTAATAGCGAGCGGACTTGTACTGTGGCCCCCTTGGATTGTTCCGCAAGTGTTCGAATTTCTTGTGCCACCACACCAAAACTACGTCCTTGTTCACCTGCTTTGGCAGCTTCTATAGCTGCATTGACCGCCAGCAGATTGGACTGTTCAGCAAGGTCATTGACAGTATCCATAATCTCTGCGATAGCAAGTCCTTTTTCACTAAGTTTTAAAATGCTATCAGAGATAATTTGCATCTTATCTTGGATCTGTTTCATGTCATCGATTGTAGAGGTCACAGAATCTTCACTTGATTTTACAGCCTGCACTGTCTCTTCTGTACTTGTCAGCACTTCCTTTGCCTTTTCAGCGGAAAGGTGGGCTGTTTGCTTGAGCTCTTCAACAGTAGTTGTCGTCTCAGTGACTGCAGCTGCAGTTTCTGCGGCTCCAGCTGATAGTTGAGATAGAGAAGTCATAATCTCTTCCGAAGAAGAAGAGACAATGTTTACATCGTCTTGTATTTCCCCTATCATCTTTCGCATTTTGATTAACATATTATTTAATGCATGACCCAGCACATCACGAGGTGAACGAGGCTGCAGGTCACCTGTCAGATCCCCGGATGCGATACTCGCCAAGGCTAGCCCCATTTTATCTGTAGCTACAGTCGTATTGCGCACTGCCTCGAGCAAAGACCCTAGCTCCCCGCCAGATATATTTTGCACCTCTATAGCTGTATCTCCCTCTGCCAGACGATTTACTTTGTCTACCGCATATTCCAGAGGACCCACAATACTTTTAATGATCATTACCACTAAAGTGACAATGATGAGAAGAGTGATAATCACAGCAAGCATTGCCGAGCGAACGATTGCCTTCGTCTCTTCCTGTGCGGTTTGATAATCCGATCGTGTATCGCCATTATGTAGAGCAATCAGCTGATCGAGGGTTTTTTCTATTTCTGCGATTTGAGGATACAACTCATCTTGAGCAAATCTGGCAATCTCCGATTTATTTTGTCCCTTCAAGATAGTATCCAGCTTGAAGGTATTCTCCTCAGACCTCTTTAACAGCTGCTGAAGAGAGCTTGCAAGACTCTTTTGTGCGGCTTGAAGAGTGTCGCCACTTATATAGTTATCGGCAGAGCTATAGGCATTCCATGCGACTGCTGCCTCGTCTTGTGCACGTCTGACAGCCTCAATACACTGCTGGGGAGTGCTAGAGCCATTGATGACAGCATTCAGAGCGGTCACAATATCTGAAGAGTAACTCTTTGAGACACTTGTGAGCCTATTCATCTCTTCTGCACCTCCCAGATACACATGATCCAACTCTTCTTGCGCCAGACGAACATTCACGATCTGCATCACACCCATCGCAACGAGGGCAGCAACTGTCACAACGAGTAAAAGAATTAACCGTGTTCTCACAGTAAGTTTCTGTAGCATATCCCACGCTCCTCTTAATGAACCTTAGATTACAATAATTTTTTAACAATACTCAGTAATGCACCCTGGCTAAAGCTACTTTTATCTAAATATGCATTCGCACCAAGTTCGATTCCCCTCTCACGATCCTCTCTTGACCCTCTGGCTGAACAGATAATAATTGGCAAGTTCTTCAATGCCGGCCGCTGCTTGACTTTTTCTACTAAAGAAAACCCATCGAGTCTCGGCATTTCAACATCTGTCATCAATAAATCAACAGGCTCGAGTTGCAACATTTCAAATCCTTCCATACCATCAACCGCAAGCTTCACTCGGTAGCCTGCCGACTCCAAAACTCCTTTCAACAGCAGCCTGGTGGTGTTGGAATCTTCCACTACCAATATCAATTTTTGTGAGTCTGCTGCCGGAGCCATTGCTTGCAGGCGTGTCTTTAACACCTCTCCTTGTATGGCAGAACGCACAAGATCAATAGGGTTCAAAATAGGAATCACCGCACCGGATTC
>CAYOTQ010000309.1:0-2632 GCA_964406915.1 uncultured bacterium | reverse complement strand
ATAAAAACTTTGATATTGAGTAATGGATGTGATAATAGGATTGTGAGCGATTTTCTTCTTCGTTTATTGCCAAATTTAGAGGAAATTGAATTTCAAGAAACTGGGTTAGATGTCAATTGTGCTGGATTTGGCAAGGGGCTGCCCAATGGACAGCAATATCCATCTCTAAAAAAACTCACTACAGTCATAGATGGTGGCACTGAGGACGTTGATAGCGTGGGAGAGGAACTTACTGAGATATGCACAACATTTCCAAATTTGGAAGAAGTAAAATTCGATATTGGTGGGCCTACTTCTCCTGGCCTTCTCGAAGGTGCAAAGCCATTCATGTGTGTAAAAAGAGTATACGTTAGGCAAGTAGTGTATACATCGAACAAACTGCTGCAATTATTGAACATATTCCCAGCGGCAAAGAACGTCACTCTAGATTCGTATGACTACGAAGAAGAGCCTGAAGCTCTTCCATATGACATCGATGCGCTCCCAGAAAAGCTGTCTTTCACTGCCGAAGAGCTAATGAGAATAGCTAATCGTCCTCGACAAGACGATCTAAAACCACACGACTCAATCAAAACAATGAGCATACTCAAAAGCCCAAAAATACCGCTTAAGTTGTTGAAAAACTTTTTTAAATTTTTCCCAAATATGGAGAAAATCGACATTGATGGCGAGCTTTGTCTCACAAGAAAAGAGTGAAAGGGGCCGTGCCTGCATTAGGCATAATTGGTTCTATGGCCACCAAAGGACCTTCAGCTCAAAAATACAAATTGTTTCGATTTTTAGATTTGGATGAGAAGCCTTGCCATAACAAGCGAATAAATAGAGGTACTTTCGGAGGCACTCTTGGAAATACTCTTGGAAACACTCTTGGAAGCACTCTTGGAGGCACTCTCGACAATCCAGCTCGATACAGCAATCACGCCTTTTTTGTCTTTCTGACGAATAAGGCGGCTATTTTTCCGAGCAATTTCTTCAGCAGCCAGTAGCAGAAAATCCCGATACCAATTCCTACAACCGCATAAACGATGCCCTCAAGCGTCGCCGGGACTCCAGGGCTAAACTGATGGACAGTCTCAGAAAAAATGGATGGATCAACATGCGTAAAGAAGACAAAAGGCTTGGACCAGACAGTTGCCTGCTCTAAAGCAGAGTAGCTCTGAGTCAGATGCTCGCATCTCTCTATAAGATTGCGCATCCACTCTCCAAGCGAGCTCACATCAGCATCATTCATTGAGACAAACTTCTGGATGTATTCTTGTGTGGTTTTTCCGTTGAGATTTGCTGTCTTTTCAAGGGCAGCTACTTGCAACTTGCTTTCAGTAACATGGCCACTGAGCAGCAGTACGTACTGATGGATAAAGAGTGGCAACTGGCAAAAGAGCAGGGCGCCAGCAACTGCAAAACAGCGATCGACAATCTTTGCTAAAAAGCCTTTCATGAGCTATATTTTCCTTATGAGCAAGCATATCAATACACAAGGACTTATCTTAATTGCCGCCTGTCTGATAGGCCTCGGCCTAGCACTCCTCTGTTTTCCACACAGAGAGCCACCAAAACCCTCCTCACCAACAACAGCAACAAATAGCAGCAGCTGACATTTACTTGCTACATTTTTACCTTGAAAAAATTGTAGCCAATGGAGATGTAGAGGTCAAGAAAGCAAAAGAGGCTAGATGTCCAATATCAAAGTTCCCTCTTGGTTTGAGCTCCTTGACTTTTCAAACAAAAGTACAAGCTCTCTTTGCGACGAATCCTTCTGGAAAGAACATTCCCTGCGTTTTGGCTTTGATATTCGTCCAGAACTATGCCTGCCACAATCGCCCCATATAGAACATCCATGGCAAAGCTTCTTCTTCGAACAATTTCTTGAGTATACACTTCGAAAAGCCAATTGGAGCCTTAGCAACTTCAAGAGCAAAGAAAAGACCTTTTGGCAACATCATGGAGCCTCTATCGAAAAACTTAGCCTTACTGCGCCCGCACTAAGCGTTCGTGATGTTGAAGAGCTTTTACAGTGGCTGCCCAACCTCAAAGTGCTCTCTTTAGGCAGATGCAACCAGCTCATGCATGTGGCGATTGACAACTCTCAGACAAGCCTCCCATACCTGCAGCACCTGCACACTCTCCAGCTACGAGATATTCACCTTGTCTCACCAAAGATATTACGTTATTTACCCGAGCAGCTGCACACCTTCGTGATTGAACAATGCCGAAGCCTCTGTCCTCAACTTTTAGATGCCATTTCTTCTATGCCTTCTCTCAAGACACTTGCGATACGCCAGTGTGCCTCTATTGAGTGCTGCCATTTACATAAGCTACCTACACAACTCTGTGAGCTTGATCTCAGCGGCTCTGGAAAATTGCTTCATGAAGATTTTCTTGCACTTCTTCCGCGATCTTTGCAATCCCTCAAACTCAATCGATGGGATCAATGCTCAGAGAGACAGCTGAGCCATCTGCCTCCTGCCCTGCATACACTAGAACTTGAGGGCTGGTCGCTTACTTCTCGAGGCTTTCAAAGACTGCAGGAGCTATCGCTTGCTCATCTGAGTATTGCTGACTGCGAAAGTGACTGTCTTGCCGAAGGTCTTGGCATGCTCTCCCCTACGCTTACCTCTCTCAATCTTTCACA
>CAYOTQ010000308.1:0-2640 GCA_964406915.1 uncultured bacterium | reverse complement strand
TCGAAAGTATAACTTGCGTCCAAAAGCATCTGTCAGCCGGCCCTCTTCAAGATTCTGCAGCAAGATGTCCATCACATCAGGATGCGCTTTTTCTACTTCATCAAATAGCACCACAGAATAGGGACGCTGGCGAATACGTTCTGTCAGCTGTCCACCCTCTTCATAGCCTACATAGCCCGGAGGCGATCCCATAATTCGGGAGACAGCAAATTTTTCCATATACTCAGACATGTCAATCTGAATCAACGCATCTTCTCCGCCAAACATATTGATCGCAAGCTGGCGGCCTAGCAGCGTTTTTCCTACGCCGGTAGGTCCAAGGAATAAAAAGGCCCCTATTGGACGATTTGGGTCTTTAATATCTGCCCGCCCGCGTCTGATCGCTCGAGCTACTACATGCACCGCATCGTCTTGGCCTACGATATTTGACTTGAGCACTTCTTCCAACTTAAGGATCTTTTGTGACTCACCCTCAGTCAGACGATAGATAGGAATACCTGTCTGCTTGGCAACAACAGCAGCTACATCCTCATCATCAACGACTACCTCGTGCTCTTCTTTGTTTGCTTTCCACTCTTCTGTAATCTGTTGCAACTTTTCGCGAAGAGACTTTTCTGTATCGCGCAGTTTGGCAGCTTTTTCATATTCCTGCTTGCTAATTGCCTCTTCTTTTGCAAGACGAGCCTCTTCAATTTCTGACTCGTAGCGGCTGATATCCAGCGGCTGGTTCATCATTGCAATGCGCATCATAGCACCAGCTTCATCCAGCAAGTCGATTGCTTTATCTGGAAGGTAGCGTGCATAAACATATCGATCAGACATCACAGCCGCTGCTTGAATAGCCTCGGACGTGTAGATACATTTATGATGTTCTTCATATTTCTTTTTGAGTCCGTTGAGGATTTCAATCGTATCCGTGACGCTTGGGGGCTGGATGACGATCTTTTGAAAACGACGCTCAAGAGCAGGATCTTTTTCAATGTGCTTGCGATACTCATCTATTGTTGTGGCGCCGATACACTGCACCTCTCCGCGAGAAAGCGCGGGCTTTAAGATATTGGAGGCATCGATCGCCCCTTCGGCGGCACCAGCGCCAACAATTGTGTGCAGTTCATCAATAAAGAGGATGATGTTGCCGTGCTTACGGATCTCATCCATAGCCGCTTTGATACGCTCTTCAAACTGGCCGCGATATTTGGTACCGGCAATCATCAAAGCAAGATCAAGGCTGATGAGTTTCTTTTTGCGCAAAATATCAGGTACTTCTCCACGCACAATAGCTTGAGCAAGTCCTTCGACGATTGCCGTCTTTCCAACGCCTGCTTCACCGACAAGTACGGGGTTATTTTTTCGTCTTCGGCATAAAATGAGGATCAATCTCTCGACTTCTTCCTTGCGGCCAATGACAGGATCCATCTTCCCTTCACGACACATCTCGGTAAGATCTAGTCCATACGCACGAAGTGCGGCTAGTTTGTCTGTTTGTGGAGGTTGTGGAGAGTTATAGCCTTTTTCAAAACTCTTTCCGGAAGATTGAGCTGTTGTCCCACCAGGAGCACTTGTAGCTGATGTTGAAGCTGTTGGCGGCAATTGGAGATTAAAGGATTCTAATTCTTTGAGAATCTCTTTGCGAACTTCTTTGAGGTTTACGTTCAGATTTTCAAGCACTTGAGCCGCGACACCATCTGATTGACGCAAGAGGCCGAGCAGCAAATGTTCGGTGCCTACGTAGTTGTGGTTGAGACTTTGAGCCTCTTCATGGGCGTATTCAATGACTTTCTTCACCTTGCCAGTCAGTGCTGGATCGCCATACAGTTGCAGCTCTGGCCCAAAGCCAACGAGCTTTTCTACCTCGGCGCGCACCACTTCGTAGTCAATATTCATTGCCCGAAGTACATTAACCGCTATTCCTTGGCCAAGCTTTAATAGCCCAAGGAGAATATGTTCTGTGCCAAGATAGTTATGGTTCATCCGCTGCGCTTCTTTTTTTGCTAGCTTGATGACCTGTTTCGCTCGATTGGTGAATTTGTCAAACATATCTTTCGCCTCTTTTGTCGCCACATTAGGAAGATCAGATCTTTTCGTCAAGTAGAGAGGATAGCTTGTTTGCACTTGCAATACAATCCCCAACCGACACTCCATAAAAACCGGCGCCTGCAAGGCTGATCCTTTTTTTGCAAAGATGCTGCTCTATACGCTCTGTCAAGGCTGCATGCCCTACCGGATAGCGGGCAATAGAATCAGACGCTCGCATCACTACCATCTCATCAAAAGTCTTATGTATGTTGAGATACTTACGCGCAGCCCGCATTGCCTCTGCTTGCAATTCTTCATCTGAGCGCAAGAGAGCGGCAGGATCTTTTTGCCCGCCTAGCATAAATGAAAAGCGTGTTTTCAGACCATTCTGAGGAAAAAGACAGGAGTCGAAAATTACGCCCAGCAGCGCGGGCTCCTGGCTAGAGGCACATAAAAAGCCAAATCCTTGAGGAAACTCCATCTCCTCATAAAAACCGGCAGATACCGTGGCTACAGAAGTCATCGGTATTTGCATAGCAAGAGCGCTGACATCGGGGCAAAGCTTGGACAGCTGCTGTGGAGAAGTGGCACAGACAAGCCAATCTACTTCATGTGCCTTGTGAT
>CAYOTQ010000307.1:0-2641 GCA_964406915.1 uncultured bacterium | reverse complement strand
GCTCTCAGATGATTCGCTAGGCTTTGCGCTTGTAAAACTCATCCAAGACGCTGATGGAGAGATCAATCCTGCCAAGAAAAAGAACCTTCTTAGCATATGCCATACATATAGTCCCGACGTCGAAAAGAGATGCAAGCTTCGTCTGCTTGATATGGAAATAGCCGGCGCTCCAACTCTTGTGAAAGCAGCCCAGCTGGGAGAAGCGAGTTCGACCTGCTTTGAATTTATCAAGCTCTTTTTTATGCTGTCCGAATTCGAAAAAACCATTTTGGAACTCTATGGCCAAAAAAACCCATTAGCCAAAGAACTTCGCCAATCCATTGAAGCCTCCAAACAATTTGTGATGTCATTTTCTCAAGAAAACAAAGACAAGCTAGAAAACGCGGCCCATTCTCTCGAGCAGCCCGGCATGAGCGTTGTCAATCTAGATAAATCCTCATTTGCACTTCCACAACAAACTGATTTGCAGCAACTTACAAGACAACTGGCATCGCCAGCCTTGCAACAATCCCTCGAAGCTATGGTACATGTCATAGAGCAACTTCCCCAAATGCTTACAGCCGACTGCCTCGTTACTCCGGAGGAAGAAGTCAAACAGCTGACAGCAGTAATGACAAGGTGCTTTCCCTCACAAACACCGCCTAGCGATCTTGCGGCGTTGAAAAAAATGGCGTTTGATACAGGAGGATTGCGACTGCTTATTTCCGGTCAAGGATTTACCCGTTTGGAGATGACCTTAAAAGAGTGGATCAAACACATGCCACCATCTGACAGAGGCCCTCTTCTCGAGCTTCTACAAACTACTATTGAGAATACCCAAAAAGCCAACGAAATAAAACGCCAGCAAGAACTTCTCCAAGCTCAGAGACTATCAACATGAAGGGATAGATCTTCTATTTGCCTATCCTTCGGAGAGGGTTTCTGTATCCGTACGACGTAAAATGAATCCGGTCGTTATTTTCTGAGGCGGCCATTTCTCCATGCAAAGGTCGTAGAGCTTATTATTCTTCCGAACGGGGTCATTTCCGAGTTTAGAATCTTTCAGATGCTGTAGCTTTTCTACGAAGACCTGGTCTGCCCCTAAATCACTTACTGTTTTATCTTTGACAAAAGCGTCCAATTTAACAGAAATCAAATCTTTAATGCTTTGATCAATATTCATGGAATGACTTGCCCTCATTGCCCCTGCAAACTTATTTAAACTGTCCTGCATAGCCATCGAAGAGACCCTCTCTCTCGTCTCTATACGAGCCTCTACTACTTCCCGTTTTGTTATTGGGGCGGGCGTGGCAATCTTCCATTTGTTCTTTGCGTATTCATTCACAATCGCTTTTGCTTTTGCTGCGGGAAAGAGATGGTTTTCAAACTGCCTTGCAGATAGATCATACTGTGTCAGACTTTCCGCAAGCTTATCGCTGATTTCTTTATACTTAGCGTCATCTATTTTACCATCTACATACAAATCAACCACTTGACTTGTCAGTTTCATCCAAATTTCTGTTTTTGATTTTTCCTGCTCTAAATGAAATGTCTCGAACTCGTTTTGAAATGTTTGCCACTCACTCTTTGTTTTTGCTTTCTCCATTTTGGTATAGATTTCTAATCCCTTTACTAGGAGACCCTGACCCAGTTGATTGATGTCCTCTATTAAACCCCCAACATCAGTCCCTCCAGAAGCAGGAGCTTTTGGCTCCTCAGTCTTTATCACGCCAGGAGCTGCAGATCCTTTTGCGAGTGTTGTTTTTGAATCCGAAGGAATGTTATGCGGCGTGTGCGTGAGCACATCACCAGTTTTTTGAGTAGTAGCTTTGCTAATGACATTGCTATAGACATGCCCGCTTTTTGACGCTCTTTTGGCAGTAGAGGGGTTTGCTTTCACAGTTTGTGGAGAGCTCCACACTGATTCCATCCCTTTTTTATAATCACCATATGCCATAAAATACCCACATAAAATAGATAGATACAACGAAGTATTTTTCTACTCATATTGTAACATAAAAATTTTATTTAACGCGAACTATGTAATATTCGCTTGGAAAATCGAGATCTACGGCATATGGCCTTGGCCTCTGAAATTTCAGAGGAGCTCAAGCAAGAAAGTGTCATAATTTTTTAGGCAAGGTAGCATAAAATACCTGCAACATAGCCAACAGCGGCGGCAAATGTCACATTTCTGACGTACCAGAAAAAGTCTACTTTCTCAAGACTCATAAAAGCTACTCCCGCTGCCGATCCAATGACTAAAAGACTACCTCCTGTGCCTGCACAAAAAGCAGTAAGAAGCCAAAAGGAACTATCCATCGGGATCACAGAAAGATCATACATGCCCATGCTTGCCGCCACTAACGGCACGTTGTCGATCACCGCCGAGATGACACCAATAATCACTGGAATATATGACTGCGAAGGCACCACCTGATCAAGCCACCCTGCAAACAATTTGAGCACTCCGGCAGTTTCAAGAGCATTGACACTCAAAAGAATCCCTAAGAAAAAGAAAATACTTGAAAGATCCACGCGCGTTAAAATTACTGAAAACCGCAGATGTGAACGCTCTTCAAAGTCTCGGTGCAACAGATCGGTAAGCAGCCACATAAAACTCATGGAAAGGAGCATGCCCATAAATGGCGGCAACCCGGTG
>CAYOTQ010000306.1:0-2643 GCA_964406915.1 uncultured bacterium | reverse complement strand
AAAGTTGATGCAATACAGATGCCTGTTGACTGGCAGCAGGTCCTAGGCAGCCAGCTGCTTCTGCAGACACGAAGCACTCTTATTGCCACCCATGTTGCCTCCCATGCCGCCGATTCAAAAATGAGTCTGACTACTACAGGAGATATCAGCTCTCAACTTGGAAAGGCACACTTTTCCGGACGTGTCGATTTAGATAGTGATAATAATTTGAAGAGTTCGATCCAACTTGCCTCAGAACAAGAAGAGACAAAACTGCATGCCACTTTTACGAAGCAAGGTAACTCAAACACACTGCTGTACTCAGAAGGCTCGTTTGAACAACTGCCCACAAATCTCCTTGCTGCACTCACAAAACATCCAGAGATTCCTGTACTCATCGGTCCCATGCTCTCAGGTAAATGGGATGTAGGCATAGATACAAACTTTCAGACAGCACGCAATTGTCTCGCCGCACTTCAGGGGCAAGACCTTGAGCTGGAAGTCGCACTGAGTGTAGGTAAAGAGTTGGGGGCAATGTCTGGAAAAGATCCATTTACCCTTACGTATAAAGTGTCGCCTGATCGTGTGCACGCGCTGCTCAAACTTCTTCGCCCAGAGCAAAAACATACACTTGTATTTCAAAAAGCAACGAGTATAGACATTGCTTGCAAAACTCTGCAGGTGCCTCTAGCTGAAATTCTAGAGAAGGGCGCCACCCTCTCTCTGCCAGCATTGCTAGATGCCTCAAAGCTCGACATTAGCGCCTCTGTTGATCCTATCGAGTGCTATGCCCCTATTCAAAAGAAACAATTTGTCATCGCGCCACTTTTAGGACGGGCCACTCTTAAAGGAATGCAAAGAAAGTTATCATTTGAGCTCAATAGTCAAAAAAGTAGTTCTCAAGCAGCACTACTCTCTATCCAGGGCAGTGCAGAAAACCTATGGACCGCCAAAGAGCTGCAATTTTCAAAAGCTAACCTCAAATTACAACTTTCGATCAAGAATTTTCCCTTAGAAGTACTCCAGACAGAGCATATAGCCGCCTCTCTTGGCTCTACACTTGATGCAAAAATGGATGTCGACATTCAAGAGCTGCATGAAGGAAAGTTGACCGGTACGATTGATACTCCCCGGCTGCATTCGGCGCTTTCTTGTGACCTTCAAGATGGAAAATTATTTCTGACACAGCCGCTGACGGCAGATTATATGCTAACGGAAGAGGCAGGCGATGTTCTTTTAAAAGGAGTCAATCCTCTGCTGGGAAGTGGGGCTCGCTCGCACAAGCCTATACAGCTCTGGGTAGACCCAGCTGATTTTGTAGTTCCCCTGAATCCGTTTTCTCTTAAAAATATCGTTATTAAAACCGTCAAAATTGAACCTGGAATTCTTACTGTGAAAAATAGCGGTATCATCTCTATGCTGCTCTCAGTATTAAAGCTCGATCTTAGCTCTCACGGTGAAGTCAATCTCTGGCTTACCCCAATTTATATCAGCATGCGTGATGCTGTTGTGACATGTAAACGTATGGATGCCCTTCTAGCAGACGTCTTTCCTATTGCAACATGGGGAAAGATTGATCTAAAAAATGATAAGATGGATATGACTCTTGGATTAAGTGCTGAGACATTGCGTCGTGCTTTTGGCATCCTCCTGGTTGACCAAGACTACTTATTGCAAATTCCAATCCGTGGAAATGTCCAGTCTCCAAAAATTGATACAGCTGGGGCTACTGCGAAAATTACAGCCTTCAAATTGCAGCAAACAGCATCTCGTAATCCAACAACTGCTCTTATTGGCGGACTATTGCAAGTAGCGACAACTGCCATCAGCAAAGAAGATCCTCCCCCGCCTCCGACGACGATTCCATTTCCTTGGAAAAAAAATAAAAATTCACGTTGAAAGTTCGCCTGCTATCGATATTGGCTTGCAGATGAGTATGAAAAAGAAGAAGCAAGAGGATCTTTCTACACGACTCGAGCGGCTGGGAGTAACTGCTCGTGATCTCGAGGAAAAGTTCATCATAGGCTCGGGTCCAGGTGGCCAAAACTTGCAAAAGACCTCTTCATGTGTCTGGCTCAAACACCTGCCTTCCGGCCTTGAAATCAAGTGTCAAAAAAGTAGGCTGCGAGAGGACAATCGCCTTTTGGCTCGAATACTTCTTTGCGAAGCACTAGAAAAGAGGCGTCAACAACAGCAGCAAGAGCAGCGGTCGCTTCAGGCAAAAATACGAAGGGAAAAGCGCACCCGCTCTCGCACGCAAAAAGAGCAGTTAGTCACACAGAAGCGTCAGCTTTCAAAGAAAAAAATGCATCGAAAGGCTCCCAAACAGGAAGATGTATAGCCTATCTTTTTATTGAATAATACAATATTAATTAGATACAATTAACAAATATTAATATTTTCATTTATAAGGAAAGATCTTTATGGCTTGTATTTCAACTAACACCGCTCAATGCGGCGATATTGCATTGTATTTTAATGAATCCCCATCAGTTTTAAAAGATTCAATTTTAAACATACTACAGCTTCAACCTGTCAGAGAACTGTTAGATACCGTCTGCAAAAATGGTCCAATTTATGTTGGAGTAGATTCCCAAATAGCTGCTGGAGGCTGTGTTGAAAAATTCATAACAGAGAGAGTGCTGTTGCGGTCGTGTTTTATTA
>CAYOTQ010000305.1:1894-2644 GCA_964406915.1 uncultured bacterium | reverse complement strand
TTATTGGATGAGAGGTTGATGAATTCACATTTTTTTGTTGCTTCCTGCAGTTTTACTGTGAGAGCTTGCACAGAAGCTGAAAGAGGAAGTTTGCTGAGCTCTTCTCTGACAGAAAGATATTCATAGGCAGTGATCTCTTCCGGCTTTTTTGCTACAAGTGTCTCAATTTTTTGCTCGACATCTCTATACGGTTGAGATGTGGGTATAGCGGCGTTAAATGTTTGCCAGAGGCCTGGAGCTTCTTGATCGATGATTTTTTGGATAGTTTCTTTTTGGCTGGGAGATATTTTTGCTAGGAGTACTTGGGCATTTGTGAGACCTGCTTGTTTGGTCGAATCACTTGTGGCGTAAAGCGCCTGTATCATGTAGGCCCCAAGGGCGATGGCGGCCCTCTCTTCGTCACTTTTTGCCACTCCAAACGTCTGGGTCATTGTGTTGAGCAAAGACTTGCGAGGCTCCTTTAACAGCTCTTGCTTTGTCTCTGAAAGCTGCATGAAATGCTCAGAAGAGGTGAGGTTCTTTAAAGAGTGTTCTATATCACGAACAAATGGTTCATTTTTAGGAATGTTTTTCAGTGAGGTTAGCTGCGATGCTGCTTGCCAAAAGAGGTAGGCTTGATTATCCGTATCTTTAGAATGGGCGCCTTGTTTAGTAATTTCCTGCTGGACAAGGTTGAGGCGATGCAGCCGTTGATTGAATACATTATGCTTTTCCGCAAAGGTTCGATGTACTGAAAAAGAGGGCGCGTAC
>CAYOTQ010000305.1:0-1884 GCA_964406915.1 uncultured bacterium | reverse complement strand
ATCTTTGAGCAATTTGTTAAGAGCCTCAGGACCCAGTTTTGCAAGAAGGCAATCGAGTTGGATATTCACAGAGTTGGGATAAAGAAAGAGGGTTTTTGCAAGCTCTTTTGTCACGATCGTTTTTAAAGTGGATGGAGAAATGTGCTTGGATTCAATTTCGCCTCGAAGCAGACCTGTTATCGTCTTTTGTTCGTCTTGATCAAGCACCAGCTGTTTTCTTGCATATGTGGTGCATAATTCCTTGAGTTCTGTTTGCTTTTTTGTAATAAAGGCATTTGCTTCTGGCGAGGTGGTTTGCAGATTCAGTCTCGTTTCTGCCTCTTGCAGATCCTGAAAGGCTTGCAAGAAGCTTTGGCCAGCATTTTCTGGATGCTTGGCTGCTTGTTTTAGATGCTCCGCAAGCTGATTTTCAGTCGCAATCAAAGATTGATACTGCTTGTCTTCCAGCGTGCGCATGAGAGTTAGCTGCTCTCTAAGAGAGTCAATTTTTGTCTCCCATCTGACGACAAAGCCAAGCGCTTCTGCTTGCGTGGTGCTGATGCTTTGGGCCGCGATGTTTTGCTTTTGTGTCTCTAATTCTTGCTCGAGTTTGGAAATGGTATGCTCGTAGATGGCAAGCTGCTCCGGCAGCCCTTTTTTTGACTGGGTTGTTCCTGAATAAATTTCCTTCAGACGAGTTTCAATGTCAGATTGAATTTTCAAAAGAGCTGAGGCGACAGTCTCTACTTGCCTTGCAGCTTGCGTCACTTTGCGATGCTGCAGTCCGATGGCACTAAAGAATATGCTTGAGTGAAAACGCGTGGCTGAGGTGAACTCTGTAGAGGTTTTTGCCTGATTGAGGTAAGCCTCTGCAGACTCTTGCATTTCTTTGGTAGGAATAGGGACGGCTTTTTTGGGCTCGGGAAGTTCCAGTCCCTGTGCAAAAATATTTTCGGGGTCACATTTATTGAGAGCGCCTGCTAGAAATTGATTTGTTTCTCGATTCACTTTGTCGATGTGGGGGTTTGTTGAAGAGGGCGCATTGAACAGCTCTCCAAGGGCGGCTCGAAGAGTGGCGGCTGAAGGGTTTTTTGTGGTCTTAAAGTACTGCTTTACCGTATAGATGGCAAGCTGCCTTCTCTTGAGAGCGGTACAAAATTCTGGATTTTGCAGCAGCTCTTGAGTGGTCTTTAGCTGCTTGCGCTTTTCTTCAAGATGTGCAAGATTTTCTCGAAGCTGGACTTTTTTCTCTCCCTCCGGAAGCTTCTGAATATGAGTTTGTTGCTCTTGTATTGTCTCTTCAATTTCTCTGAGTTGCTCTCCTTGCGATTGAGCCTCTTCTTCAATTGCTACCCAGGTGTGGGTGATAAAATCTTCGGGAGTCTCTTGTGTCAGGTGTGGATTTTCCTTGAGATAGGCAGCGGTAAGAGCGCTTTTTCCGGCCGCAGCTTTTTGGTAAAACTCTTTACTCACAACATCTTGACGTTTTGCAAGTTTAGCAATTTGCTCTGAGAGTGTTTTTATTTGCTGTTGGATTTTTTTTGTCGATGGAGAAGCCTCTTTTGGCACAGAAGAAGAAGCGCCCGAAAGTGGGTTGTCTGGGGGTGATCCCGAAGGATGTACATCCATAGCTGCATTTTCCTCTGATGTGTCGAACTAAAGTTACTTTTCTTAAAATTTTTTATTTACATAAATTTCCTTTTCTCGTCAACTCTAGCAAAAAAAAGAGCGGCAATCTTGCGAAAAAATGAACCTGTGTTAATTTCGCTATAAAAAAAACAAGCTTCATACATATATGTGAGCGCAATTTTTCATTTTTTTTCACAAAGGCATTGCAAAAAGATCCAAAGTTCTGTAAATTTGTCATCACTTTCAGCAAACGAGTGTTGAAAAGTGAAAGCGAAC
>CAYOTQ010000304.1:0-2648 GCA_964406915.1 uncultured bacterium | reverse complement strand
CTGCTATTGAAGCTGCTTTGTAAATTGGTGTAGTGCTTGAGAATGAGTTCTTTTAAGCGGTTTCGATCGGAAAAATTGGGGCTGCAGGCCATGTCAAAAAGGAGGCGAAAGAGCTTGGGAGTCTTATGATAGAGGGCTTTACCACGAATATGGAGGGCAGGTGTAAAGACCGAGGCGTCGTGGACCTGGTGATAGAGATTGGTGTAGGCCACAACACCGCCTGTATGCGCCTGCTGGTATTCTAATGTGTCTTGGTAGGAACGAGAGCCGGAGCCCATCTGTGGTAACAGGAGAGTAAAGAGTCTCATCAGCCACAGCTCGTTTTCTGGCACATGGGGGACTGAGAAAATCAGGTCCGCATAGGTGATGTTATTAGTAAAGGTATGATGTGAAAATAGCTCTAGACTGCCTACCTGCTGGTGAGTAAGCGACAAAGTTCGTGCTTTTTTTGGCACATGGCTCAAAGAGATTTTTGGCAAAATGTTGATCTTTTCTACCGTATCATCCTCTTCTTGCAGTTTGGCAAGCGCTTCACTTCTTGCAATAATTGAGGCAACTTCTTTTTCGCTTAGGCTTTTCCGTATCATCTCCAAAACGGACTTCTCTTTTTCCAACTCTTGGGCAGCAAGAGTGAGGCTTGGATTCATGACAATGCGGGCAAAGTGGGTATTGTCAAGAAAGTAATGTTGAATCAGATGAGAGAAGAAATTGGGAGTTTCTACCACCTTTTGCCGTAAGTCTTCAAAGAGTGAATGGATGCGCAGTCCATCTTCTGCTCTTCCTCCATGCTGTCTGAGGAGTGCTGAGCGATAAAATAAAGAGAGGCCAAAAGGGGCAGAGTCGCCCGTAATTTCGCTTTTTGCAAGCTCTAGCTGGTGAATGGCATTATCAATAAGATGAGAGGCAATTCCCTCTTTGCAGAGACGTCTGAGAGTGGAAAAGAGCGTCGTTTCAATGGCTTGTGCATCTGAACTCTTGCAGCCATTGATGATGATGGCGTATGGAATTTCGCTCACTTCAGAATCAAGAAACGATTGAGCCTGCTTGCAGAGGCCTGAGCGCAAAAGTTCCAGCTTTAGTAGTGAGGCATCAGTTTCCATCAAGACGATATCTAAAATATGCAAGGCCAGCAGGTGCATCTGATCGAGAATAGGACATGTGAGCCAGGCAAAGGCGATGAGCGACTTATCATCCAAAGCTTCATCAGAAGAAAAGGGGTAGTGACACTCTTTATATATAGGCTTTAAAAAGCGCGGCTGCTTGGGCATCGGGGGGAGAGGGGGCAATTTTTTCACATCCTTGAGGTGTGGCTCAAGGAAGTCGAGATGTTTGGTGAGCGGAATATTACCAGAAAAGAAAAAGAGCGCGCGGCTGGGATGGTAGAAATTGCTGTGAAAGGAACGAAGCTCTTCATAAGTCAGCTCTGGAATATGGGCTGGATCTCCACCAGAGTTGTGCCCATAGGGGGTATCAGGAAAGAGCGTGGAATTGATTGCTTCTATTAATCGAGTCATTGGTGATGAAAGAGCGCCTTTCATTTCATTGAAGACTATCCCTTTGTACATGAGAGGAGATGTGGGATCATGGGGTACTGCAAATTCAAGACGGCAACCTTCCTGCAGGAAGCTCAATTCTGAGAGCTTTGGGTGGAAGACTGAGTCGAGATAGACCTCTAGGAGGTTGTAGAAATCTTGTTCTACTTGAGAGGCAGCCGGATAGCAGGTAAAGTCGGCGCCTGTTAAGGCGTTCATGAAGGTGTTGAGGCTGCGTCTATTCATCGAGAAAAAGGGATCTTTGACAGGAAACTTTTCTGAGCCGCACAAAACCGTATGCTCGAGAATATGGCAGACGCCGTTGGAACTTTCTGGAAGTGTCTGAAAGGAGATACAAAAGAAATTTTCAGGGTCATCGCTGCTGCAGTGCATGCAAAGAGCGCCAGTGTCTTTATGCACTAGCTCTGTCAAATGGCATTGCAATTCCTCAAGGGCTATAGATTTTGTGACGATAAAACCTTTGTATGAGTCGCCTCTGTTCATTGTCGATCCTTCGATTGAGTCAATGAGTGTACTGAGATGGCAAATCAAATTCAAGAATTTGATTTGAAAGAGCTGCGATCAATTTTCCAGAACCATGATCGTTCAAATGAATAGCAACGATAAGGTAAAAGTGGTGATTGTGCATACAGGGCCATTTTTCCTAAGAGGATATTTACAAAATACCTGTGAGCAGCTACTATAAATCTTTAATTGGAAGTAATTACTCTATATGAAACGCCCTCTCATTTTACCAAATATTGTGACTGCTTTCAGTCTCTCTTGCGGCTTATTTGTCATCTTTAAAATGTGCATGCTGCCGCCTGGCGGTGTCAGCTATGATTCAGTATTTTCAGCGGTGGTGGTGCTTATCTTGGCAGCATTTCTTGATGTGCTTGATGGTGCGGTGGCGCGAGCTATGAAAGTAGAAAGTGATTTTGGCGGCTTTTTTGACTCCCTTTCCGATGCGGTATCTTTTGGTGTCGCTCCATCAGTAGTTGTCCTCAAAGCACTCTCTATGGAGCCAAAGACAGCTCTTGCCTTTTTTCTAACAACAGGCGCGATGATTTATTCAATTTCTGGCGTCCTTCGACTCGTGCGTTTTACAATCAACAG
>CAYOTQ010000303.1:0-2655 GCA_964406915.1 uncultured bacterium | reverse complement strand
ACAGGGGTCGCTGTTTTTCGACCACATTTATGAAGGCTTGCTTATTAATAATATAGATATAACTAGATCCTGATGACCCATCGTATTCAAATTTAAAGATAAAATTATCGAATGTAAAATAGTTCTTATACTTCTTCAGGAGCAGCGCTCCTTCACTTAAAAAAGAGGTGCGCTTACTTAAAAAAGCAGCGCCACTCTCATTGCCTATAGTTCCTGCACAAGAAATAGGTTTATTGCCAAAAATTGTATATCCAAAACAGTCGTTTGCAACTACCTCTTCAAAAAACAGAGTCAGTGCATACTTTTCCTCATTGGAAATCTCTGCCAAAAATTCCTCTCCTTCACACATAGAGGCAAAGGCAAGAGCATGCACAAAAAACGAAAGGAAAATGACTCTATAGATAGAGGCCATATGTATCATGAATCGTAAGGATCACCATTGTCATATTCGCATTTGTGACAATAACGTATATAGTAGGGATTTTCTTTACCACATGCTGGACAATCCCACTTACCCAAAAGCTTGTTCCAAAGGCCTGTTTGGTAAACAAAAAAGCCTTCATCATCTTCATAGAGAACATCGATAGGTATGTACCCTTCTTCATCAAGAATAAATACATATCCTTCTTCGGTGAGCTCTATAGAATCTTCCGGTAGATAGATTCTCCGCTCTTCATGAGCATATGCTGTAGAAGTCAGAGGAAGCAGCCACAATAGAGCTGCAACTGTCAAGACATTCATATAACGCATAAGTACGTCTCCTCGTTTATCGCGAGTTTAAAAATTGACGGACAATGACGACCGTCTGGTCAAAACGTACCTAACTCTGAAGAAAAAAGCAATCCCTGCAACTACATAATACATGCAAGCGACAGCAGAGGCAGTATCAGGTCCTTGATGCCACAGACAGGTAGTCACATAGGCAGGAAAGACGCTGAGAACCCATACTGCCACCGAATTGACAAGAAAAATAAATCGCATATCGCCAAAGGCCAGTAAGACTCCTCCCCATAAAAAGAGAAAGGCTTCGCCGACGAGCATTAGCCATACCCAAAAAAAGGCGCGCTGGATGACTGCAAGTGTCTCTTGAGAGGCAAGGGATGCTTCCGGAACAAATAAACGAAGCAGACTTCCTGGAAATGCCAGCAGAAAAATACCGATAATTGCTGCAAATACAATATGCACACGAATTCCTGCTGTACATACGCGGCCAATTTCTCTCACCCGATTGGCGCCGATAAGGTTTGAGCTGATGGCAGTAGCAGCCTTACTTACACCATCAAAGACAAATCCGAAGAGATAAAAAATAGCAGAGGAGACGCCGCAGACAAGCAAATGCTCAGGGCTGGCAATCGCCATAATTCGAAAGAAATAAGCCCACGCAGCCGATTGGGACAAGATTGCAACAGCTTGCGGCATGCCAAGTTTTATAGTTTCGAGAAAGGTAGCCATACAGAAGCTGGCATTTGCAGTCTTGTAGCGTTTGCGCATTTTTGGCTGCAGAAACGCTCGCAAAAATACAATGGAACAGATCAACTGGCTAATGCCTGTTGCAATCCCAGCACCTGTGACGCCGAGCGCTGGCAGTGGCCCCATGCCAAAAATAAGCAGTGGGTCGAGGAGCGCATTTATCAGGGACGTCATGGCAATGCACAAGGTGATAAAGCGCGTTTTGCCTCTTCCAATCCAAAACGCAGAAAAAGCGGCATTGAGTAGTACAAATGGACCAAATGCCATTAAGGAGGAAAAATAATCAGAAGCAAGCTGCTGATTAGGTGATGATGCAAAAAATAGATCGGCTCCGAAATAGGCAAGAGGCCAAAATAGAAGGAATGAGGCGATGCTTAGCCAGATCATTGTCCACACAGGCCGTGCCACACTAGAGTAGTTCTGAGAGCCATATGCTTTGCCTACAAGCACTTCAACAACCGCTACTAAAGAGACTAGCGTGTATTCAAAAATCATGACAAACATATACGCTTCAGAGGCGGCGTTAAATGCTTCTAGCGACAATTTGGCAAGAAAAAAGCGGTCTATGGATACCATTAAGCTTACGCTAAACAAAGAGAGCATAAGAGGATAGGCAAGCGACCATAACTCACGGATACTACCCACAGGGTGTATGGTCAGCTGACCTGGTGATTTGTGGGGAAATTCATTTGTACTCACTGACAACACGTATCAGAAATTACTCAGCAATGGCTCCTTGCATGAGTTTCATTTCTGCTCCTGTTCACTACCGCCTTGGCCAAATTGATAGCCTTGAGCAATCAAATTGTCGACGTAACCAAGATCAAAGTTTGCAGAAAGAAACGCCCCATGCCCTAGCATGTCGATATGAAACGGAATGGTCGTCTTTACTCCACCTATGTGAAATTCTTGTAGAGCCCGCTTGCCAATGGCAAGTGCTGACTGGCGACAAGCTCCTGTCACGATCAATTTTGCTATCATCGAATCGTAGTTCGGCGGAATAGAATAGCCCGAATAGCAAGCACTGTCGACGCGTACATGTGGACCGCCAGGAGGTTCATAAAAATCAAGGCGTCCCGGAGAAGGAGAAAAATTGCGGCTTGGATCCTCAGCGTTGATACGAAACTGGATGGCATGGCCTTTGAATTGAATATCTTTTTGTGAGAAGGGTAGCTTTTCACCACG
>CAYOTQ010000302.1:0-2672 GCA_964406915.1 uncultured bacterium | reverse complement strand
TTGTTTCCTTTTGGATAACTCCTGAAAGGCTAAGGAGAGCAATCATATTGGGAATGATCATCAACGCATTCATGATATCAGCAAAATTCCATACAGATTCCAGGGCAATGAGCGATCCTGGAAGAATCAAGGCGACATATAAAATCCGATAGACTACAACTGAGCGCGCTCCGAAGAGATATTCAAAACATTTTTCTCCATAATAGGCCCAGGCAATCAGAGTAGTAAAGGCAAAGAACACAAGACCTAAGATGACGACATATTTTCCACCGCTGAGGACTTCACTAAAGGCACTGATTACCAAAGAAGCGCCATTGATCATTACCCCGTTTGCATCAGTAGTCCCAAATACATCCGTGACAGCCACTACAAGAGCTGTAATAGTACAAATAATAGAAATCGACAGCAGCGTTCCTGTCATTGACATCATGGCCTGCCTTCCTGAAGAGGTAGTCTTTGCAGCAGCCGAGGCAATTGAGGCAATACCAAGACCTGCTTCACTGCAAAACGAGCATCTGGCAACACCCATTTGCACAGCCATAGCTACAGTTGAACCAAGGAAAGCGCCTGTAGCAGCTTGCCCAGTAAAAGCAGACGAAAAGATTAATGATATAGCAGGTGCCACATTGTCAAAACGAAAGGCAAGAACGATAAGTCCTGCGAGCACATAAAAAAGTGCGATAAAAGGAACGAGCCAGGCAGATACACGCCCAATGCTCTTAATTCCACCAAATAGGATATAGGCACTCACAACAGTGACAACAATACCTGTCATCCAAGGGCTGATATCACATACATTACGCACTGCATCAGCAATAGAGTTTACCTGCACAAGATTACCAGTACCAATAGCCGCAATACAGGCAGAGACAGCAAAAAGTACAGCCAGCCATTTCCAGCCAAGGCCTTTTTCAATATAATACATCGGACCGCCACACATTTCGCCGCGGCTGTCGACAATGCGGTAGCGTACAGCAAGTAAACTCTCTGCATACTTAATCGCCATTGAAATAAACGCTGTGACCCAGAGCCAAAATACAACGCCAAGTCCACCGACACTTATAGCTGTTGCCACACCAACAATACTTCCTGTACCGACAGCTGACGCCATTGAAGTCATCAATGACTGAAAGGGACTAATATCGCCCTGTCCTGCTTCATTTTCCTTATGAAAGATCAAGCGGCACGCGCGCAGTAAATAACGAAATTGAACGCCACGAAGGATAACGGTTAAATAAATACCCACTCCAATCAGCAATGCCAGAAGCGGCGGACCCCAGATAGCCGTTTTTATCGACGTGAGCAGTTCATTCATACGTATATTCCTTTTGAAATAAGGTAAAAAGGTACTATAATACCAATTCTAAGGATTTTTGAAAAGATACTTATAAAGATAATTATGAATACTGCATTTATCACACCGCATATAGCCACTGTCTCTGCCCCTCTCTCAGAGAATGCACGCCGCCAGATCTCCTATTGGCGACAGATGCTCATTCAAATCCTGCAAAACAGCGACCCTCGTCTTATACTGATCGTAGGTCCCTGTTCGATCCATAACAGTGATGCCGCATTGGAATATGCGAAAAACCTTAAGATTCTGGCTAGTGAAGTTTCTGACGTATTCATGATTCTCATGCGCGCCTATTTTGAAAAACCGCGTACTCTTTTTGGCTGGAAAGGTTTAGGATATGACCCTCATCTGGATGGATCGTGTGATATAGAGTCTGGCGTGAAAATTGCCCGTCAGTTTTTGACATCGCTTGCAGATATTGGCATTCCCTCTGCTGTAGAATTTTTGGACCCCCTCTTTTCCTACTATATTCGTGACTGCGTGACTTGGGGCTCAATTGGAGCAAGAACAGTGCAGTCACAAATTCATAGACAGCTAGCCTCCGGACTTCCTATGCCCGTCGGCTTTAAAAATAGAACAGACGGCAATATTGAAAGCGCCATCCACGCCTGCCTTTCGGCAAAAGAGCCTCACACTTTTCTCGCAATCGATTCTTCAGGAAAAATTTGTAAAGAAACAACAAGAGGGAATGTATATCCTCATATTGTGCTTAGAGGTGGAGAGCTCATGCCAAACTATGATTCGGCCTCTATTGGATTAGCAAGTGCCTTATTGCATCAGGCCTCACTTCCAGCCACGTTGATCGTTGACTGCTCTCATGATAACTGCAAAAAATCACACTTGGCCCAAACAGATATCTTTTTGTATCTGATTGAGCAGGTCAAATCAGGCTCTCGTGCAATACGGGGATTGATGCTTGAGAGTTTCTTACTGGCTGCTAATCAACCTATTGAAAACCCGTCTCCCTATATTTCAATTACCGATCCCTGTCTTGACTGGCCAACAACTGAGCAGTTGATTGTGCAGGCGGCATCACTACTGCGCCCCCATATTTTGTCAAACGCTACCAGCTGACATTCATTCCTCATATAAAAAAATCAATAAGATAGGCAGGATAGAAGGATACAACGAATAAAATGGACGTATGAAGAAACATGTATCGATCTCTATTATCCCTTACCTCTTGCCCGTCTTGTTTTCTGATACTATTTTTGATGCTCTGTTGCACCAGTTGCAAACGCTCAGACCTGACTGATCAAAGCGAATACATGAAACGAAAAGAGCTGGCGAGCTCTATAGTCTACACCACATATCCAAA
>CAYOTQ010000301.1:0-2674 GCA_964406915.1 uncultured bacterium | reverse complement strand
AAAGTGGCTGAGCAGATGGGAAGGAGCCATCCTTGCCTTCAAGCGCATGTCTATGACAAGCAGTGGATAGAAGATGAAAAGATGGGACTGCTCTTGGCCGTATCACGAGGCTCTAGTTGTGATCCTGTCTTTATTTGCCTTCATTATAATGGAAACCCTTCATCCCATGATCGTACAGTCATTGTTGGCAAAGGCATTACATTCGATACCGGAGGCCTCAACCTCAAACCAACCGGCAGCATAGAAGAGCAGCGAGCGGATATGAGTGGAGCGGCTGTCTGTTTGGCTGTGTGCAAAGCGTGCTGTGCACTGAATTTACCACTCAATGTCAGTTTTGTTATTCCGTCGTGTGAAAATGCCATTGGCGGACGGGCCTACAAGCCTGGCGATGTCTATATCAGCCATGCAGGAAAAAGCGTGGAGATTACCAATACCGATGCGGAAGGGCGCTTGATTCTTGCCGACGCTCTCAGCTATGTAGGCAAGCATATCAAAGCAAGCCGCATTATTGATCTGGCAACACTCACAGGAGCTATGGAAGTAGCCATGGGTAATGAGGTTGTTGGCTATTTTTCCAACAGCGATTCGCTTGCTGAAGAGTTGTGGCATGCAGGCCAAAAAACATTTGAAAGGATCTGGCGCTTTCCTTTATATGAGGAATATAAAGAGAAGCTAAAGTCTGATGTGGCAGATATAAAAAATTCTGCTGGACGTGCAGGAGGGGCCATTTTAGGGGCGATCTTTTTGCAGGAATTTGTTGGGGCAACACCTTGGGCTCACTTTGATATTGCAGGCACGGCATTTTTAAAAGAAGCCAGCCGTTATTATTCTAAAGGAGCAACAGGTATTGGAGTCCGTCTTCTCATAGAATATTTAACAAGAATAGTATGACTTTTCACGACGACATCAATCAAAACGATCCTGATACGCTCATTAGAGACGTTGGCAGCGGCTCTATGCATCTGCGTAGGCGCGTTCCTGTGGCTATTTTGGGCGCTACAGGAAATGTGGGACAAAAGCTGATCACACTTCTTGACAAGCATCCCTGGTTTGATATTGTCTCTGTATCTGCTTCAGAGAAATCAGAAGGCAAAAGCTACAAAGAGGCAGTCCAGTGGCGCCAGCCGCAACCGATCCCAGAGTATATTGCCAAACTACCTATTGTTGCAGCAAAACCAGAGGCTATTTCAAGCCAGCTTGTATTTTCAGCTTTATGTGGATCGCTTGCAGGACCTATTGAGGAAGATTTTGCCAGAGCAGGGTGTGCTGTCATCTCATGCGCCAGAAGTCATCGTCTGGATCCAGATGTACCTCTTTTGATTCCTGAAGTCAATAGAGAGCACCTTGCGCTTATAAAAGCTCAAAAATACTCAGAAAAAGGCTTTATTGTTACCAAGCCAAACTGTGCTGTCATCGGATTTGCCATAGCTCTTAGGCCTCTTATGCTGGAATTTGGCCTGCAGGCAGCCAATGTTGTGACGATGCAGTCCGTCTCTGGTGCTGGCTATCCGGGCGTTCCGGGACTTTCCCTTTTAGATAATATCATTCCCTATATCAAAGACGAGGAAAAACGCTTTGATGAAGAGCCGCAGAAGATTTTTGGCAGCTACAATAGTGGCAAAATTACCGCCTATCCACTGAGCGTTTCGGCTACATGTACACGGGTGCCAATTACTGAAGGCCATCTTGAAGTTGTTTCTGTAAAGTTGAAGGAAAAAGCAACTCTTGAGCAAGTCAAACGCGCTTGGCGTGAATTTACACCCTCAGTACAAGAAATGAAACTTCCTTCGTCGTGCAAACAGGTGATCCATTACTTCGAAGAAGAAGAATTTCCTCAGCCAAAGCTTCATCGAGATCTGGAGCAGGGGATGGCAGTCTCTATTGGCAGGCTCCAGCCATGTCCTTTATTTGACTATCGGTTTGTTCTCCTCTCTCATAATATTGTCAGAGGTGCTGCTGGCGGGGCGATATTAATCGCAGAACTTCTTGTGAAGGACGGGTACATTTTCTGGTGAAATTTCTTACAAATCTTGTGCCTAAATTGCTTAGGCACAAGATGTTTGGGTGTGGAATATTAGGGTTATGTACCGTTCGGTGCAGGTTCTTTTAACTCCTTACTTGACACTTGATTTGTTTGTTCTACATCTACCTGCGCATCCAGTCTCAGTACTTCTGCTTGTTCTTCTGGTGTAAGCAAACTCATTGCTACCGGCATCTCTCCTTCGGCTGTACGCTGAAATTTCGCTGTCTTGAACGTGCCTTCTGGAGTGGTCTGATACACAAATACTCTATTATGGTGGCGACTAAACGCTGGCTTAAGTGATTGCAAAGCGTCTGTTACCATACTCCCATGGTCCGGACTAAACGCTGGCTTAGGTGCTTGCAAAGCGTTTTCTACAACACTCCTAATATCTTTTGCAGAAGGGTATAACGTTGCAGCTGAGGGTTGGTCTGACCCTTTTGACATTGACGAGGTGGCGGCTATTGTAGCTTTTTCACCGGTTTGGATTGACTGCCCGGAAGAGGCGTTAGAAGAGGTATTATCAGAGGATGTCTTTGCCTTTTTTTTATCATTTTCTTCATCAGTTTCCTCGAGATCGCTGATCTGTTCAAATCTTCTTTTTTTTAATTTAGCTTCGCTATATAAAAAAAAGACCCGTTTCTGTTTCCAGAA
>CAYOTQ010000300.1:0-2683 GCA_964406915.1 uncultured bacterium | reverse complement strand
TTGGGTTTGAACAAAAAGATTTTTTCTGATATCGTCTTTCACAGTTTATTGAGGTACTCATGGCAAAAATCACACTTTCCGCTGACATCCAGCGTCTATTGAAAGAATTTGTAGAAACGACCAGACATCCAGAGCTCATCCCTACCTACTTATATTTCGTAGAAAAAAAATTTCAATTAGACCCTGTCCTATTCATTCGAGATAAAATTGTCTATCAAAACAGCGCTGCTGCTATTAAACTGTTAGAAGCAGAAGGCAAATTATGGCGCGAGACAGAAATCAAAATAGGCTACACAACCTCCAGCGTCAATGAGCTTACAAAGAAAATCTATATCTGCCCCTTCACCGGCAAAGTCTTTGGAGACAATACCAATCCAAACCCTCAAGATGCTATTTATGACTGGGTCGCCAAATGCCCAGAAAATACAGAGCGTGTAGGGGGCTTGAAAGTAAAGCGTTTTTTCATTTCTGAAGATCCTCATGTTATTCAGGCCTATGCAAATAAAAATAGACCAAAAGAGCCGATGATCAAAGTGGTCTTTTCCTCTGCATTGAACGGCAAGCTCTTCCACTCAAAAGAGGCCGTAGTAGAAGATTTTGTTGCCAACTACCTCAAAAAAGTCTCTCTTTTGGAAATCCAAGGACAGAGCCGGTTTCAGATTGAGACTTCCTTCATGGAGTTTATTCAAGAGCAACTGACAGAAGATAAAATTGCCGCGTTTGTGGAAATGCTCTCAGAAATTCCTGAGTTTTCCCACTATGTCGAGCGATGGATAGGTGATGTTGAAGAAGAAGTATGAGTTCTGCTCACACTCTGCCCAAGAAACGCAGGATATTGCTCACAATATTGCACAACTCTTCATTTGCCAGCAAAATGAGTCTGTATCAGACGCAGTATCCGGCAAGGTTTTTGCCTTCTATGGAGACCTTGGAGCTGGAAAAACAACATTTATCAAAGCAATGGCCCAACAGCTGGGCATTGTACCACATAGTGTCACGAGTCCCACATTTCAATATGTCTCTTTGTATCAAGGACGCTTGCCGCTGTATCACTTCGATCTCTACAGACTGCGCGGAGCAGACGATTTTCTCCACTTAGGTTTTGATGAATTGCTGCAGCAAAACAGCATCTGCTGCATTGAGTGGGCAGAGAGGATTCCTCAGCTTCTGCCAAAAGAGACAGTTCACATCTGCATTACGCATCTCGGCGGCTCTTCAAGAGGCATTCATATAGAGGCACATCAATGAGCAGCACTATAGACTGGAAAAAAGCATATTTTGTAAAAACGGCGATTCTACCAAAAGATTATCCGAAGTTTTACCATTCTACAGGAGCGCCAATTCCAGAAATTGCCGTTGCAGGAAGATCCAATGTAGGCAAATCAAGTCTTCTCAATGATCTTTTTCAGAGTAAAAACCTGGTTAAGACCTCTTCCACTCCTGGCAAAACGCAGGCTATCAATTTCTTTGCCATCGATCATACAGCCGTTTTTGTTGATTTACCCGGATATGGTTATGCGCAAGTCCCTCTTGAAGTAAAAAAACAATGGGGACCGATGGTACAGAGCTACTTTGAGACTACGCAAGCGCTGAGGCTGCTTTTATTTTTACTCGATATTCGCCGCTTGCCAAATCATGAAGACCTGCAACTACTCGAATGGGCAGCCTTTACCAAAACTCCTGTCCTGATCATCTTTTCTAAAATTGACAAGGTCACAGACAGTATCCGAGAAATACAAACGAAAAAAAATTTAGACTCATTGCCATATGCAAAGCCTCTCTTTTTGCACCATTCTAGCAAAACGCATGCTGGCAGTTTGAGTTTGCGTAAATATATTATGGAGAGTCTTCAATGACACTGCTCAAACATCAGACCTTTGTTTGTCTTGACTGTGAAACCACAGGGTTAGATCCTGCAAACGACCGTATCATTGAAGTAGCCGCCATCAGATTTACCATGGATGAGACGCTTCTGGAGTATGAATCTCTTATTGACCCTCAAGTCGCTATTCCCCAGGAGTCTATTGCCGTCCATCACATCACCCAAGACATGGTAACAGGCAAACCGACTATTGATCAGGTCCTGCCAGAGCTGCTTGAATTGATTGGCGACTATCCGGTCATTGGCCATGGCATTCTTTTTGACATTGAAATTCTTGCCAAGCATGCGGAAAAGCATGGCATTACCTGCTCTGTTAAAAAGAATCCATTTTATGACACCCTAAGGCTGGCCCGGCTTTATGGAGAAAGCCCTTCTAATTCGCTAGAAACCCTCAGACAACATTTTAATATTCAGGCAGAAGGCGCGCATCGAGCGATGAGCGATGTGATCGTCAATATTCAGGTCTTCAAAAGACTGCTTCTGAATTTTAAGACGGTCGAACAGATGAGTGCCGCTCTTGCAAAGCCAATTTTTATGAAAAAGATGCCTCTAGGCAAGCATAAAGGCAGGCTTCTTAAAGAATTGCCCATCAACTACCTTCTGTGGGCAGCAAACCAGGAATTTGATCAGGACTTACTTTTTTCGCTTCGCTCAGAATTGAACCGACGCAAAAAGGGAAGCTCTTTTTCACAGCTCGCAAACCCATTTTTGGGGCTATAGCCTTTCATATAAGTCTCTAAAATCGAAAACATTACGATGAATTAAACTTCGTGTTTTGTTTTTTTTCATCCCTACACCATA
>CAYOTQ010000299.1:0-2691 GCA_964406915.1 uncultured bacterium | reverse complement strand
TGTATGCCTATGTCCTGAATAATCCGATGACGCTCATCGATCTGTATGGATTATTAGAAAATGCGGCAGAGCAAACAACACTAGAACACATGGCAGATGTTGGGGACAGAGATGCCCAACATCAAGAAATAGTAGAACAAGCACAACCCGATTTTATCTTTCCTATACATGAACAAGAAGATTCTCCGACAAATACCCCGGATCCGACTGACAAGAGCTTAATCGGTAAAACATATGAATTTCTATGTGAAAACATGGTACCAATTCTTATGACAATCATTTCAAAGGGTAAGTATAAAAAAAATTTATGCAAGAAAACTGTTCCAAAGCACAACAAAAATATTGATGTAAAAAACACGCAGCCTACGCACAATATTTCTCATCCAAACAAAGGCACGGAAGCACGACCTGAAAGTATTAATGCAAGCGTAAATTTAAATAAAAAACTATCCCAACTCGAAACAGCACAAAAAAATGCTGCTCGTACAGAAATTTTACCAGACGGGAGAATTCGTTATTATTCGAAAGAAGCTCCAGCTACAACACCCGGGCCTACTCGTGGCCGCTCACAAGTTGTAGAGTATAACCCAAAGACATCTCAAACACGATCATGGAGTGAATGTTATGACCATACGGGTAATGTAAACCGAGTTCATCCAAAACAGATTAATGGACAAGAAGTAACATCCAATCATTACCCTCCTACTAACAAGGAATTGAATTAATGAAATATACACCAGTGCAATTTGGATATGCTCTGTTAAGAAAAGTACACGAAAAACCTTTTGATATAATAAAAATTTCCGGGTGGTGCAACCATATTTACATGTCTTACATTCGAGAATTAGATGATTCACTAAGAGACTTATTGTTTGAACTTTCCACGATGGCTGATGATTCTCAATTTGAATATAGCCAAAATCAATTAGAAACCATAGCAATGAACTTAATTCAAAATGAAAATGGACTGCAAAATGATACCCCTCAAGAGTTTGAATGCGGTGATGAGGTAATGATTAAAAATACAGCCCCGGCAGAATATCGCCCATGTATGCAAGGAATCATTTATTGGATTTCACCCTACAAGCGCATCTTACCTATTGCAGTTGAAGCTAAAGAGTCCTTTGTTTACTTTGTTAAATTTTCTGATGGTGAAATAATCGAAACTCCAAAAAACTTCTTAATCCTTCTTCTCAAACAGACGGAATTGTAATGAATGACAGAGGCCGCTAACAAATGCATGATTGGATGTTTGTGTCATTGTTTATCAACTGGAAAAGTAATATTGCTACTTTTTCTTTTTTGGATCAAGCTTCTACCCCTATAAAAGTGACAGCAGAAAAGCTAAAGTATTTAGAAATTCCCAGAAGAGAGCCTTGGGGGACCTTGTAGGATATATCTCCCTTCAGTTGACATATCCTAAAATTTCTCACACTTCGTATAAAAATTTTAGCGGTTATAAAGAAAAAAATTGTAAGCTCGTGAGCTTCTTACACACCACGGAGCTTACAAGGCCTATCATTGATAGAAATAATGAATCGCTTATGTCTTATTGCGTGAGAAAAGACTCTAGGATCTGCTGCATCTGAGACGCTGTCATCCGTGTCTCCGGATTGGGATCCAACAAAGAGAGCATAACATAGCGAAGTACCTCTTGCGGTGTACCCAAATCGCGCTTTGCATATCTGTCACGAAAAACAGCAAGATCTCCTACCGCTTCTTTCTGCAGACGGAGCACAAGCTCTTTTCGCGCATCGTTACGCTTGTTTGAATATTTGATATAATCATGTATATCCAAAGCCCAAGGAAGCTCTCCCACCAGAATTTCATGCAACATACAGCCAATGGCATACATATCTCTTGCTGGATAGTCACCCACAACCTCTGGATTGGCTATTGCCTCAGGAGCTGTACAAAGAGCGGTGCCATAATGAAATTTCCAGCTTGTGGAATGCTCGCCCTTTTTCACTGAAAAACAAGTTCCATAGTCGCTTAGACAAGCCTGGTAGTGACTATCTACCTTTTTTACTAAAATATTTTCGAGTTTGAGATCTCCATGACACATTCCTTCACGATGCAAGTCAAGAATGTCTTCCAAAATATCTTTAAATAAAGAGAGTATTTGCGATGGCGGAAGTACAATCTGCTCAGGCCCTATCGCAAAGGATAGCAGCGTATGCTCTATTCGATCTTGGATAATCGACTGCCTCTTTCCAGATGGAGAAGAGTAGACAGAGACGACATTACCGCAAGAAATACCTCGAAGCTTTCTACGAGATGCAAACTGTGTCAACAAATCAATTTCTTGTGAATTAATCTTCATACCTGATTGATTTGAGATACAGACATAGTCGCTACTTGCCGTCCCATGTGCAGACACAACAACCGCCTGAGTCACTTTCTTTACCGCACCCAAAACAGGTTCAAATGAACCATGATCTTTGGAGAGCAGGATCAACTCCTTGTTGGCTATATTTAACTGCACGGATCGATCGAGTCCTTCTGTACCTTTCTTCAGGTACCCAACTCCCTTTGATCCCGCAGAGAAGCAGCATTCTGCAACAAAGCACATTTTTAATAGTCCATAAAAATCGACTTTATGATCTTCATAAGCCACAGCCTGCAAGCCTTTAAGTTTTGTGACCACGCTCTTGCCAAATGAACTATCTGTCACCGCTGAAAGTAGCTTTT
>CAYOTQ010000298.1:0-2711 GCA_964406915.1 uncultured bacterium | reverse complement strand
GCACATTGAATCAAGTGCTAGTACCAGGCGTTTCTGTCGTGGTAGAGTCTGGTGCAGTCCGCGTGGAAATAGCAGACGTGACCCGTGAGCTACGTAAGTTTCATGGCTTGTATCGCGCTCTTGTTCAGAATATGGTGATAGGCACTAGTGCTGGCTTTGAACGAAAGCTTGAAATGGTGGGCGTAGGATATCGCGCTGCTGTACAAGGACAAAAACTGGATCTACAAGTTGGAAACTCGCATCCTACCCAGCTGGATATTCCTGCCGGAATACAGGTAAAAGTGGAAAAAAATACGGCTATTACGATTTCCGGCTTCGATAAGCAAGCTGTAGGCCAATTTGCTGCACAAATTCGAGCGAAGAAACCGCCAGAGCCTTATCAAGGTAAAGGCATCCGTTATGAAGGCGAATATGTCCGCAGAAAAGCTGGTAAAGCTGCAAAATCAGCGAAGAAGTAAGGACTGAAAGGAAGTACAAAGTACATGGAAAATTCTAGGAAAAAAAATATCGTATCAAAAGAACGACGAGCAATGCGCGTGCGTAAAAAAGTGCGTGGAACTGCGTTAAAGCCTCGTCTTTGTGTCGTGAAGTCAAATAAGCACATTCAAGCTCAGTTGATCAACGATGAGACTGGAAATGTTCTGGCTATGATCTCGACAAATGCAAAAGAACTGCGCCAGACTGCATTTTGCAAGAAGAACAAAGCTTCTGCAAAAGTATTGGGTGAACATATTGCTGAAAAAGCAAAAGCGTTAGGAATTGACACAGTAGTGTTTGATCGAGGCCCATTTCGTTACCATGGCATTTTGGCCGAGCTTGCTGATAGCGCACGGGCAAAAGGGTTACAATTTTAAGGAATACATATGGCAAAACAATCAGAAGGTGGCAAGCGCGAGTCGAGACAAGAATCAGCCAATTCCGGTTTGATGGAAAAAGTGCTCTATATCAACCGCTGTTCTAAAACAGTCAAGGGTGGAAAAAAAATGAGTTTTTCAGCCTTGATTCTTGTGGGAGATGGAAAAGGACGCGTAGGATATGGTTTTGCAAAGGCAAATGAATTGACAGATGCCATCCGAAAAGGTGGCGAGCTTGCTCGCAAAAACATGCATTCTATCGTCATGGAAGGCAGCACAATTCCTCACGACATGCATGTAAAGTGGGATGGCGCAACCCTCTATATGAGACCTGCACCAGAAGGTACTGGTATTATTGCTGGATCCAAAGTCCGTGCAATCCTAGAATATGCTGGCGTTAAAGACGTCATGGCAAAGATTTATGGAAATAACCCGATTAACCAAGTTCGTGCAACATTTAAGGCACTCTTGGGTATGAAATCTCGTAAACAAGTATTGAGTCAGAGAAAGGGCAGCCAATAATGGAACTACATTCTTTAGAAAACAGCGCTCGTCCGTTTAAGCGAAGAAAGCGAGTAGGGCGAGGCATTGGATCTGGTCTGGGGAAGACATGCGGACGAGGTCATAAGGGAGCTGGAGCAAGATCTGGCTGGCAATCAAGAGATCGTTATGAGGGCGGACAGTTGCCTCTCTATCGTAAAGTGCCAGGCCGAGGATTTAGCAACGCACGATTTCAAAAGAAGTATGACGCTATCAATCTCGGAGAGATTGAAGAGCTCTTTTCTGATGGCGATGTTGTAAATCTTCAGAAGTTATATGAAATTGGATTTTTAAAAGGCTGCTCTTACGGCATTAAGGTGCTTGCTCAAGGTGAGTTGACCAAGAAGGTTACACTAGAAGCGAGTGCTTTTTCAAAGCAAGCGGAAGAGAAGCTAAAGAATGCCAATATCACATATTCAGTTGTGTAATCTCCAGTTGTGTGAATCTCAATTGTGTAAACTCCAATTGTATAAACTCAGTGATTGAGTGTGATAAGGCGCCGTAATTATGAATCCAATTCTTAGGAACCCTACGCTATGAATCCAGTATTTGCGAATTCTACTATTGCTCGTATATTTCAAATTCCAGAGTTGAGTAAGAAGATTATCCTTACTCTTCTTCTCCTTGGTATTTATCGCGTAGGCGGCTTTATTCCTGTGCCTGGAATTAATGGAGAGACAGCTCTCTCCTATTTTCGTCAGGCAACAGGCGGTGAACAAAACCTTTTCCAATTGGTAGATATTTTCAGCGGCGGCGCTTTCTCATCCATGACCATTTTTGCGCTTGGTGTCGTGCCTTATATTTCAGCCTCCATTATTTTGCAGCTTCTTGTAGCTCTTATTCCATCGCTGCAACGTGAAGTTAGAGAGAATCCAGAACTTGGTCGTCGAAAGATTAACCGTTGGACCAGGCTTGGAACATTGGTTCTCTCGTTTCTCCAGGCCACTTTTTTTGCCAAGTATGTGCAGCAGGTCAATCTTTCCTATCCAGGAATTATCTCGCCTGAGCTACTTGATGTACAACTCTTTGGTGTTTCCTGGCTATATTATACGATTTTTGTTGTGACAATGACGAGTGGAACTATCTTGTTGATGTGGCTCGGTGAACAGATCACCGAAAAAGGCATTGGCAATGGTATGAGCTTGATCATCTGTCTCGGTATTCTTACCTCTCTTCCCACGACTTTAGGACTTATTATCCAGCAGCTAAATCTCGATAGTCCTGAAGCTGGTCAGCTTTCATTTTTCTCTCTTTTGGTGCTCTTTTCACTCTTTGTGATTGTCAGTATCGCCACTATCTATATTATCCAAGGACAGC
>CAYOTQ010000297.1:0-2721 GCA_964406915.1 uncultured bacterium | reverse complement strand
GAAAGCTGTGTTGCATTTGAAAAAAGCACACCAACGGAATTCAGAAAGCGCCTGCATTTTATCTTGTCTTGCTAAGTCGTTCTTTATGGCAGATCAAATTGATGAGGCACGAAGAGCCTATCTCTCTCTGATTAAAATGAGGCCAAACAATGCAGCTTATTATTGGTACCACGGGGAGACGCTAAGGCGTCAAAATAAACTCACTGAGGCAGAGCGGGTATTCAAAAAAGTGGCTCCTCTTGCGTTGCAAAAGACCACAAAGGCAGCTGCGTGGTCATCGCTAGGCGATGTGCAGCGGCATCTAGGAAAATTGCAACAGAGTGAGAAAAATCTTCAAAAGGCTCTTGCAGTTGACAATACAGATGTATTTTCACATATAGCACTTGGAAACCTATATTTCGTACAAGAGGAATACGAAAAAGCTTTGCAGTGCTTTTTGAATGCGATGGAGCATGAGCCTGGCAGCGATCGGGTTCGCTGCAAGCTTGCAGAAGTGTATCTCAAAATGCACAAGCCATATGCAGCAGTAAAGCATTACAAACATGCAACTGAATTCAATCCAAATAACATAGAGGCCTTGACGGCGCTCACGCGTCTCTTGTTAACATTAAAACCGTTGCCTCCAGAAGAGGCAACGGATAAAGAATAAGTCTTCTAACCTGAGTCCTGGGTTTCTAGTGCTAGAATTTTGTTTTGTATTCAATTCGTATGCCATGGATTGTATGCGAATGGCTGATATTTTCAATCGCATGCAGTCCCTCAGGCTCTTTCCATGTCATCGTTGTCTGGCACTGCTGTAAGGGGTCTACTTTTCGCTCAAACAGCACCGTGCTCTCCGGACCCCAATAACGCATGTCTGACTGAGAGTCGACAATAAAAATAGAGCGCCATTTATGGGTGTGAAACGCTTCTTTTTCTTGAGGTGGAATCACTACCTCCAATACGCGTACCTCTTCATTTTCAAACAAAATACGGTGATGCTCAATAGCAGCTTGCATGGCGTCTGTTTCTTCACCCCAAATCCAGTTGCACACAGGTGGTGTCATCGCCGATGTATCTAGAAATTGCCATTTTGTGTTCATAGAGTGTTTCCTTGCACTTAAAATGTTGCTACAGAGCCGCCGTCGACTCTGAAATTCGATCCGTTAATATATGACGCGCTCTCAGATGCCAAGAAGGCAACGAGTGATGCTACCTCTTCAGGCTGTGCAGGTCTTGGCAGAGCATGCTTGGACCTGTGCTGATGATCCAAAAGACTTGCCACAAGTGCTGCAGGCGTGCTGCCTTTTTTCTTGGCCATATCGCCAATCAGCTGTTCGATTTCTGGCGTCATGATAAAGGCAGGGGAGACGGCATTAATTAAGATCCCTTGCTTGCCATAGACTAAAGACAAGCTTTTTGTCAGATTGTTGATGGCGGCTTTTGCTGCGCAATAATGCTGGGCAAGAGGCTCTGGCTGGACACCTACTTCTGAAGAGATGTTGATGATGCGGCCCCACTTATGCGCTTGCATCACTGGTAAAAAGGCTCTTGTGACTCTCATAGAAGCAAAAAAGTTGAGTTCAAAAATGCGCATCCACTCTTGGTCGCTGATTTGCTCAAAAGGCATAAACGATTTGATGCCGCCTACATTATTTACTAAAATGTCGAGTCTTCCAAATTGGGAGATTACCTCTTCTTGCAGGCGTGAGATTTCATCAGGTTGCGACAGGTCAGCTGCGATGATATGGCACGAGCCTCCTTGGCAGACCAGCTCGCGAGCCGCTGTTGTCAGCGCCTGTTTGTCTCTCGAGCAGAGAATTAGTGTGCGGCCTTGCTCTGACAACTCTCTTGCAATTGCTCGTCCAAGTCCTTTGCTCCCTCCTGTTACGAGGGCTATTCTCTCTGTAGATTTCATTCGTTTGTCTTCCTTTGTTAGAAAATCTAACGTTGTTAGTTATTGGGTAAAAAAAAGGGAGGCATCTCTACCCTTGTTTCTTGTTGATCCATGCAAAAATCAGCATATCCACACCCTCATTTACAAGTTCTGTGCAGCGACTTTCTCCTCCTTGGACGATTTTCATCAGCTCCAGTGAGACCATTCCATGCAAATATCCTCTGAATATATCTACCTTGTCATCCAAATGGTGATCGCTTTTTGTCGCTTCTCGAATCCACTCTTTGAGAATGGTTCGGAGTGTGTAAATTTCAGCAAAATCTCCATTTAGCTCTTCTATGCCCATTACTGCTCGGTAGTGAGATCGATTGCTGAGTGCATAGTGGGTATAGGCTGTGGCCATGCTCTGAAGAGCAGTTATCGGATTTTGCTCTGTAGCATGAATGTTCTGGATCAATTCGAGCATTTTCTTGATCCACTCTTTTTTTAGCTCCCTAAGGAGAGCTTCTTTATTTTCAAAGTATTCGTAAATGGTGGGAGCGCTATATTCGATCATCCCTGCAATTTTACGAATAGTGATTGCTTGGTAGCCCTCTTGATCGATAATTTGCAGCGCGGCATCGAGTATTGCTCGCTTTAGCGATGACTTGTGTCGGTGGCGTCTGGATAGTGTATCCATCAAATTATCTCCCTGTATGTTCATTTTCTAACAATGTTAGATTTTTATGCAATACCAATATTTCACTTCTTTGCTACAGTGTGTAGGCATCGTCCATATACGGACAATAACAACGGGAGCGGTTATGGTGTGCGTGCCAGCTGCTACAATCGCAGGGTTTTGGATA
>CAYOTQ010000296.1:0-2722 GCA_964406915.1 uncultured bacterium | reverse complement strand
GTTGCCAACACAAAAGGCGAAAAAGCCTCCTACACAATTTTGGGGCCATGGGATGCAAATCCTGACACCTCGATTCTGTCAGCACAGTCCAAGCTAGTTCAAGCTATGTTGGGAAGAAAAATTGGGGATACCTTTGTCTTCAAAAATGAAGAGTTTGTAGTTACAGGTTTAAAGAGCTATCTTGAGCCCTAATGGAACTTGTTATTGCCTCTAGTAATACTCATAAGGTCCTTGTGCTGAGAGAAATTCTTAAGGAATTTTTTCCTCAGCATCATGTTCTGTCGTTATTTGACTTTCCTAAATACACGCCTGCAGAAAAAAACCAGGCTGTATCTTTTGGCGAAAAGGCTGCTCAAAAGGCACTGCACGCCGCACAGACAGTGGGCTGCATTTGCATTGCGGAACAGTGGGGTCTGATTATTCCCTCTCTTAGCTCCGAGCAATCAGAGGCGGCTTTTACAGACTCCTCAGTGAGAAGACAGACGCAAAAGATCTTAGAGCTTATGAAGGCAAAAAGTGAGCTAGAGCGATATGCTTATCTGGAAACAGCAGTCGCTATCGCCACACCAAAAGGTGTCTGCAAAGAAGCTGTCGCCAGGTGTGAGGGAATGATTTGCGAAGAGGAAAAGGGCAAAGCAAACTACGACTTTGACTCTATCTTTATCAAACATGACTACAGCAAAACCCTTGCTGAATTGCCAGCCTCTACCCACATGCGTATCTCCTATCGACGTAAGGCTATTGAAAAGCTTTTGCCCTTCATTGAGCATGCACTATCTCATTGATGGCTACAACCTTCTCTTTCAGATGTCGTGGCTTCGGGAAAGTGCGCTTCAGACAGCCAGGCAAAAGCTCTTATTGGAGCTGGAAGGCTATGCCTCCAAGCTCAGCATCCATATATCGATTGTCTTTGATGCGCCTTTTCAGTCAGACAGCTTGAGCCGCTCTCACTTCAAATCTTTGGAAATTATTTTCACCTCGCAAGGACAGACTGCCGATCAGTTCTTAATTGACTGGCTCAGTCATCTGCAAGCAAAAAACTATACCGTGATCACTTCAGACCGCAGTCTGGCAAAAAACGCCCGTATGAGTGGTGCAAAGGTGGAAAATGTAGCGACCTTTCTTGCTATGTTAAAAAAACGGCTGCTCAAAAAGCAAAAGCGCCTCTTAGAAAAAGTGGAGAGCACAAAAGCTCCTATACAGCAACGCTTCGTTCCACCACCTCTTAAAAAAAAGCCTTCCCACGGGAAGGAAGAGCTGCCTCCTTTAACGGATCTAGACGCATGGGAAAGGCTGTTTTCCTCAGAGCTCTGTAAAGCCAAGCAACCTTGAACAACAGCTCTAAGCCTGCACTGCATAGCCTCCTTCAAAGGACATGAAGTGAAAAATCGCTCTTTTGTCGCACAGCGCTCGAAGAATACGCATTACCCATGTTTCACCTGACGCACTCCCAAGCATGTTGTACTTTATGAAAGGCGCTCTGTTAACACCTATCGTAACCAAGCGGCGCGCCATTATGCTTTGACTCTGATCTGCTGATTCAATCATTTTATTGATCGCCTCAATCAGCTCTTGAGCAACACTTCCTAAGGTCTCCCCTTGTTCCGTTTCCGCAAGATTCAATCCCAATTCGTTAACCTGAGCCTGTATCTGCTCGCCGCCAGCGGAGATCCCTCGGATCTTGCAAAAATAGCAATAGACTCCTGTATGATCCAGCTCACTCTGTACTGCTGCATAGTCGGCAGCAGAAACCCCTTTCATAAGTGCATGTACCTCTTTCATGACAATCTTTTGCTGTCCCTTGCTTACGCAACGGAGCAACCCTTGATTATGATGCAGAGGATCCCCAATAAAGCCTTGTAGCGCACTCGTCATACTTGTAAGATCTATTAAAGAGATGCGTTTTGGATCCGCCTTGTCATTTACTACGGGAACCGTATCCCAGCCCACTCTGCTCAGATTTGTCTTTGCAATAAAAATCGCAAGCTGACGCATCGTCGCATCTAATGAGTGCGTATACAGATAATAGAGCCAGCCATCATCTGGATTCTTTTCTACATATTGCCGAGCAATTACCGTATATGTTTTTTTGTCATGCTCAATTTCAAGCTTCTGGGCAGATGGAATTGCAAGCAGGCCAAGCCGATGGACGAGACAGACCTCTTTGGCTTTTACCATGTTTTCAAATACTGTCTCAGCATTTTTTCCCACATAGAACACAATCTGAGGCACCTCTTTTAGATTTAGCAGCCCCTCATCTTTATTTATCCACTCGATTGCTGTATCATCTTGTTTTGCAAGGATTGTATTCATAAGCTGCTGGAGCTTTGATGGAACATGTGAAGGAACCTGAAGTCCCTTTGCAAGCTTATGTTGCGGGTCAAGCACCTTAAAATGGCGATTAGCACGCAAAACAGCTTTACAAACCAGCATCCCGAGAGGAATAATTCCTGTGAAATAGGACATACATTTTACCATTTGCCAGATTAGCGAAGTCTTTGCCACTTGCATGACCACGCGCTCATTTCCATCTTTGCTAAGACCTTCGACGACACATGCTTTTTTCTCCTCCCAGCAAAAATAGTCATCTACAACTTCTGTGAGACTTTCTGTAAATGAGTTGTAAGAACTCTGATAAGTGAGAGCTGTAAAAAAATTGATTTCGGACATATTTGAGTTTTATCTCCAGTTGAATATTATCAATAAATAATAATTTAACCTT
>CAYOTQ010000295.1:0-2753 GCA_964406915.1 uncultured bacterium | reverse complement strand
GCTGTAGGTGGAATCATGGGAGGATACGATTCTGCCGTTACTAGCGAGACCAAACGGGTGATTTTTGAATCTGCCTATTTTGCCCCTTCACTCATGCGGAAGGCAAGACGAGCCCTCCAATTACAGACAGAAGCCTCCAGACGATTTGAACGCGGATGCGATCCCTTTATCACTCTCAGAGCGCTCCAAGACGCTCTCTCTTGTCTAGATCAGCCTGCACGCCTTGCGGCTATTGCAGATATCCAGACACCTGCTGCTGCTAAAAAGATCACCTGCCGCCTCAGCCGTGCCAGTGCTCTTTTGGGCTATGAAGTAAGTGTCAATGAAGTTGAGGCGGCCTTTACTAGCTTGCACCTACACACCTCTTGGGATGGCCAAGATACCTTTACAGTCGTAGTGCCCTCATTTCGACATGACTTGCACGAAGAAGTAGACCTCATTGAAGAAATCGGACGTTTAGTAGGCCTGCAGCAAGAATCTTGCAAACCACCGATCTATTCGATCTCCACAAGACCCCATCATCCTCTCTATATTTTTGAACAAGAGTGCCGCAAGGGGCTTCTTGCAACAGGATTGCAAGAGATCATCACATGCGATCTGATCAGCCTAGCTATGGCTAATATCGTCCTCAACCATCCGATCACGCAAGACAGTCTTGTGAAAGTAGTCAACCCCCTCTCTACCGAGCAGGCCATTCTCCGACCTTCGCTTTTGCCTGGCATGTTGGATACCCTCAGACGCAATCTCAACCAACGAGAGCTTGACCTTGCCCTATTTGAAATTGGCCACGCCCATTTTAAAAAAGATCAGAAGTATGAAGAACCTCTGATCTTTGGCATTTTGCTGTCTGGAAAAAATAGCGACCCTCACTTTTCTACTCTTCCGGCGGATTATGACTTTTTTGACTTGAAGGGAATTCTAGAAACGCTCTTTACCCAGCTCAATATCGCTGATTTCAGCCTCAAAAAGAGCGATCTTTCTATTATGCACCCGCATCGTCAGGCCAAAATCTTTGTTGGCAATGTTCATATTGGAATGATTGGCCAGCTGCACCCAGCTTTGCTGCGTCAGCATGACATTGACCAGCCTGTCTTTTTTGCAGAATGCGATGCGTTTGAACTGTGGCAGCTGCAAAATAAAGAAAATCGTGCTATGAAGCCCCTCGCGCTCTATCCAGCCTCAGAGCGTGACTGGACAGCCACCATGAGCAAAAACATTTAATTTGCCGACATTCTCCAGCATATCCACCGCATGGCCCCCCCCCTGCTTGAAAAATGCATGCTACGAAGTATTTATGAGAGCAAAGAGCTGGGAACAGATCGCCACAATGTCACCCTTCGTTTTGTCTACCGTGATCGAGACAAAACAGTCTCTCAAGAAGAGGTCGACCTGGCCCACAATAACATGATTCAAAACATATCGCAATGTATCCAATTCTAAGGTATAGAGTATGAATTATCTTCTCTTTTTATCCCTCCTCGTAGCCGCTGTAAGCTGCACGCCGAAGCCAACCACAAACAATCCAGACACCGTCAAAGCTGCCTATATCCATGAGTATGGTGTCTCTGTGGACGACGCAGCAGACTGGCACGAAAGAGGCGCCAGTGGACAGGTAATCCAAAAGCTGAAAAGCGGATCTGTGCAGACAGAAAACTGGAAGAGCGGCAAACGCCATGGCATTACCACCCTCACCTTTCCTCATAGTCAAGATATTCAGACAGAGGCGTTTTATGATAACGGCAAACTTCTTTGGGTTCTCGATCGCTACCGATCAGGGATGCCTAAAAAGCAAGTTACTTATAATGTAGAGGGCGTTAACGTCTCTACATGGTATGAAGAAGGCTCTCCAAAATCGATAGAGACTTATGAAAATGCGCTGCTCACTTTTGGCAACTACTTCACACCTGCTCAAGATCTTGAAGCACATATCCAGCAAGGCAATGGTGAGCGTATCATCCGTGATGGCTATGGACAACTTGAACAAAAAGAAGTTTTTACAAATGGCGAGCGCACTCTACAAATCAACTTCCATCCCAATGGCATGCCAAAAAGTCATATTCCGTATGTTGCAGGTAAAATTGAAGGAACTAAGAAGACCTTTTTGCCTGATGGCGAGCCTGCGACTATCGAAGCATGGCATGAAGGCGCCCCTCATGGCATTACCATTCTTTTTGAAAACTCCGAGCAAGTCGCAGCGGTGCCATACATAGCAGGACAAAAAGAGGGCATTGAGAAACAGTTTCGTCCTGGCACCACTGAAGTGGTAGCCGAAATTTCCTGGAAAGAAAATCGCCGTCACGGCCCGAGCACAGTCACTATTGATAGTGAAAAGGTGACAGATTGGTATTTGGAAGGCAAGAAAGTACGCCGTTCAGAATATCTTTCCCAAGGCAGCTAGTAGCGATGCAGTTTGATCCCAAAGAAGCAAAAGAATTTCTGCAGGCAAGAGCAGAAAAAGAAAAGCAGCAGGAAGAGGAGGCACGGCAACTCCTCTTGCAGCAAACCTTGCCCGTACTGCAGAAATATTTTTCAGGATCGGAAGTTGAAGTATATATAGTTGGCTCTCTTATAAGGCCATATCACTTTCATTCAGCCTCTGATATTGACATCGTGCTGAAGAACTTCACCGGGGATCGTTTTCAGGTGTGGACAGAATTGGAAGGATTGCTCCATAGAAATGTAGAAATCATTTTATTCGAATCGTGTCATTTTCAAGATTTTGTAACTACACAAGGACTCAAGGTAATATAATG
>CAYOTQ010000294.1:0-2753 GCA_964406915.1 uncultured bacterium | reverse complement strand
TGAGCGAAAGAATTTGATGGGGCGGGTGTTTTTTCAAAAGTGCCAGATAGCGCTTCACGACGAAAACAGCATGCTCAAAAATGTTTTGCGAAATTTTAGCGGTCTGTATCAACTCAAGACCAGAATTTTGGATCTGAAGCAAGTGAGATGACAAAAAATTTTCTGGATATTGGCGCTCAAGAGCAAATGATAGAGTCGACATCAGTTGTACTACCTCTTATACGGATCCCAATTACACGAGAATCTGCAGTTGCGAAGGCTCTCGGCAACTTTCCAGGGATCATCATAGCGTACCGCGCCTACACAACACCATCAAAAAAGCAATACGCCTTATTATGTAAATACTATCGAGGTGGCTCATTTTGAACAGCTCATTCTCAAGATGATTCATCCAAACCCGCACCGCCTAGGAACTGCTCAAGAGGCAAGATCCCAAATGCAGAAGATCTATCGACAGATGAGTTAAGCCCCCGTATAGGTATTGTAGACCACGGTCTTTTCTTTGATAAACGCACTGAGCTCATCTCGCATTTTTGCTTGGATAGGCTCGTGGATATACATCATGTGTCCAGCCTCATAACAAGATGTCTTGATGTTGGAAAGTAATGAGGGAGCAATCGGCAGAGTTGCGAGCACGTGCGCTGTTGCAAAGAAGGGCGTGGCCATATCGTAGTAGCCGCTTGCCACAAACACACCTAAGTCAGGATTTTTTTCTAAGAGTGATACCAGCTTAGAAGAGGTTTGCAAATAGCCAAAACCGACGGCTGTTTGGTTGTAGCTAAAATTCCATCCATAAGAAGAGTTGTGGTTCAAGATAATATAGGGAGCTGTCCGATCGACATGGAGCTCCTTTTGCAAATATTGCTGGAAGGCAGAGGTGAAAGGCCCGACGACAGCGTCAAAACAGGGATCTCGTGTGGCTACAGATTCGATAGCGTTATGATCAAAGCCGCTATAGCGACTGTCAAAGCGTCCGATGATTTTGGAATCTTTTCTGAGCAGTTCCTTCAAAAACTGTGATGTGGGAATACGCAGCGATGAAGCTTTTACATACTCAGGAGAGAGCCCGAGCATATCGGCAATCTTTTTGCAAAGAGGAGCTTGTTTTGCCTCGTCGAGTCTGCTACCCAGGAGCAGAGCTGTCGCATACTCGCCAAGAGCAAATTCTTGAGCCTCTTTGAGAAATTGCTCAAGAGGCTTTTGTTGATGCTCAGGAGATACCTTTTTGTAATACCAGGCAGTAGCTGCCTGGCTTGGAAATGTCAAGACATAGCCCAAGCTATTGCCACGGGCTTCATCATAGGCCTGAAAATCGAGGCAGGAGGAGATGAGCACAATTCCATTGACATCGATGAAGTACATATCATGCAAAGTGTTGGCAAGTCCTACAGCACGTATGGTGCCGTAGCTTTCTCCTAAGAGAAAACGGGGACTGTCCCAGCGATTAAAGGTGGTCAGAAAGAGGCGGATGAACTCTGCAAAACTGTCGATATCGTTCTGTACGCCGAGAAACTGCTTTTCTTCAGAGGCGCTTGCTGCTTTGCTAAAACCGGTGGCAATCGGGTCGATGAAGACAAGGTCTGTAGCTTCGAGCAATGTATATGGATTGTCTTCGTAGCCAGAAGGGGGTGCTGTTGTGCCAAGCTCTTTAAGGATGACCCGCTTCGGACCAAGAAGACCTATATGAAGCCATACAGAAGAAGAACCAGGCCCTCCGTTGAAACAAAAGGTAATAGGACGATTCTGAGTTTGTGGCTCGTCTGCTAGCTTGAAGTAGGCTGTGTAACACATAGAGCCTTGTACATTTGCCTCATCGTCTTTAAGTTCAAGGCCGCCTACCTGTGCTTCATAACGTAGTTCCTTGCCGTTGAGAAACAGCGAGTGTGTGGTTTTTACAGGGGCTGTAAATACGGGCGCGGCAGCTGGAGGCGCAGGCTTTTTGTCATCTTCTGCAAATGCACATACTGACAACAAACCGAGATACAAGAGGCAAAACAGAGTACGCTTCATGACTTGAGAATATCCTTTATCGAACAAGAACGGATTTTAATGACTTTATTGCGATTTGTCTTTCCTCGCACAATCTCTATTTGAGACTGCGGGACGGAAAAATGTGCTGCTAGCAGCTCTATGAGCGCCATATTGGCGCGTCCCTTTTCTGCAACAGCACGCAGACGTACTTTGAGACGTCCCATCTCCCAGTCAATCACCTGATTGACATGCGCGCGAGGAATCACGCGGACGGGAAAATAAAGGTCATCTCCTTGCTGTACGATACGTTCCATAAGTGCAGTATAGCGACGATCGTGATAAACAGCTATGTGTAGATTTTCAATTCGAAGATTTCAATTCAAAGATTTTCGCTTTACAGATTTTCGCTTGACTGTCAACTCAAAAATGAGCTATAGTCTGTGGTTTTATAGTAAATTTTCAATATCCTGTATTTCCGGCAATACCATCATTTATGGCAAAAGAAGACACAGTTCGCCTTGAAGGCAGAGTAGAGGAGCTTCTCCCCAACATGACATTTCGTGTCCTGTTGCAAAATGGAGTTGAAGTTACCGCGTATTTGTGTGGCAAAATGCGCATGAAAAATATCAGAGTTCTCGCAGGAGATACAGTAACAGTGGAGATGTCTCCATATGATTTAACAAAGGCTCGAATCATCTATCGCCAAAAATAGCATTGAGAATCACGTTGATTTAATTTCACTATCACGTTATGCTGGTGACCTTTTTATGTGAAACATTTGC
>CAYOTQ010000293.1:0-2754 GCA_964406915.1 uncultured bacterium | reverse complement strand
AATATCAAGAAAAGTATGTCACCGAGTCTCCAATTCAGCTTGATTGCTTTAATTATGAAAGTATGCAAGAACTCTCAGCTCTGTTTAAACAATCGGAGCAAATCAATCGAAAAGGAATAGAGCTCCTCCGCGGACTGCGTCACGATATAAGTACACAGCAAAAATCGATTTCTCCTACGTACCTAGACTCCTTTATTGCAAGTAATAGCGAAACAATTCGGGAAATAGAATTAGTAGTAGGTAATGTCTTCGAGCAGATGAAAAAAGCATTTACCGCACAACTCGCAATAAGAACACTCAACTCTAAAATTACCTCTCTCGAAGAGCACATTGGAAGTACCGCGCGGCTACAAGCAGTATATACCAGGAACAGAGAGCTTGCGACAAAATTGTCCGGATTCTCTATTAACATTCATTATGAAAATCAAAGAAATGATCTTCTACAGACAGCACCTTGCCCCAATACAGCGGAAGATTGGGGAAAATTTGACCGCGGGTACAGAAAAACGATGCTGTTTTTCAACCCATATTTAGAAAGTTGGAGAACAACTGAGACGCTCATTCGCGTTTTTTTCAACTATGCGTCGACAAATTTGGCAAAAGACGGTGTCGTGGTATTAATGACAAGAGGAAAATATGAAGCTCACAAGAAATCAAAGATCATCAATATCAATCACATTGTACAAGAATGTAAGTTTATGACTGTGCGCCAGCTGTGCGGCAAGGCATTTGCAGACCTGACTGGATTTGTACATCTGAAGAATAGTACCTCTCTAGAAAAGAGCCTCTTTACAACAACAATTGCGAGTAAAGGTGTACAAGTAGTTTCTAAAGATATCGATACGATTTACATTTGTAAAAGAGCAGGTGAAAGCAGAGCTATCAGTCCTGATAACGTAGTGGCAAGTGCGCTTATGCATGTCTTACCTTCTAGTAATTAAGGTATAGATCTAACAAATCTAGACCCTATCCGTAAAATTGCCGTTTGCGGACAGGGTCAAATTCCCACAAACAGGATAGGGAGGATATTAACCTCTTATCCTGTTTTGCTGTTTGTTTAAAACCCTGACTGGAAGCCTATGCCAAAATGGACTTCACTCCTGCCTGGATAACAACGGCGAGGCGTGTGGAACATTGGATGGCAGTGTCTTCTAGAATAAAACCTGTGACGCAAACAGAAAGGCCTTTCAACAAACAGGTATTCTCTAGAAGACTCAAACTCATAAACTCGTGTTGGCCGACGAACAACAATCACCTCTTCGACCACAACAGGTTCTACCGTTTCTGACACATAATAGGTACGCTGAGGCGCGCAAGAAGCAAACAAAGAAAGAATCCCTAGACACACCATCGATTTATAAAAAAACTTGCACATAATAGAAACATCCTTTAGCAGGTAGAGTATTTGTATTTGTATATTTTAGAAGTAATTTGATTATTTGTGAATCACAATAATGAAAAACAACAAAAGATATAGCAATAGAAATTATTTTATGTTACAATCTCTCATACAAAATAGGCCATGCATATGCCAGGCATTCAAATAATTAATAATACAAATGATATCCATTTAGCCGCTACTTGGAGAAATTCCCCCAAATTTACGAGTAAAAATCGAATCGTTGATGAACAAGGCCTCACTTGGAGTGTGGGATCAGATAAACGTCGGTATATGATAGTTTCGAAAAATGAAAGAGAGTTCTCGTGCTTGGAGAGAGTGGGCAGAGTTGGTTTGGGTATCTTAGCTGTGCTTGCATCGTTCGGGTGTGCCCTGCTGTCCAAGTATGTCTGCCAACTATTTACTGCAGAAAAGGAAAAAGTTCGTTTTGCCATTCCGTATAACCAGCCGATAGGTGAACAAGAGCCTACCCTCTATGCGTATGACACAGAGTATGACTTGGATTTTGCTGTGAAGACGGTAGAAAAACTCTCGCAAGAGCTGCCCGCAAGAAAAATGAAGCTCTGCCTATTTATCGGAAGAACTCCAGGAGAGCCATTTCCAGGCCTTGGCCAAGATAAGCCAGAAGATGAAATTTGGGTCTCTTTAGATAGAGAAAAAGTCTCTTTAGAAAAAAATGATGATGCATTTCTTCCGGGAAAACAGCTTCATCTGCAAATAAATATGAACGACACGAAGACCCTTCAGCGAATTCATAAGTTGTTTGACAAGGTGCTTGTCGACCAAAGCACAATCAAATTCTGTGACGTAGAAAAAAACCCATGGTACGTCTTAGGAAGACTCTTGCGTCCGACGGAAGACGCACAGCTCATTGCGGAATGCCGCATTTCTTCTACATATCTTCTTGACGAGATACAGCCGCTGATGGCACCTGAAGATAGAGGTGTATATCGCCATCAACTGGCCTACCAAAAGTCATACCCACAAGCTCGCGATCAGTGGGAAGATAACTGCATTAACGCCAGGTTAGATACACTCAACCGAGACAACTGTTTTTCGTCTATTAAATTGCAATCATCATCGCCATTTCCTTATGCCTATAGACCTGAATCTCCTCGTCACCACTTTATCTTCAAAGGTCCGCAGCCAAAGTTATGGCATTAAACATTTTTTACAAACCCATAACCAAATAAAAATAAAACAATATAGAAGGTGTTATATGAATATAAATCCAACCAATTTAGTTACGATTCATTTCCACGTTGGAGGCAGGACCGTTGCACAAAAAGTATGTGATAAAAATATTATTTTATCTGCATTGGAGAGTGTGAAAAAAAATAATGACAAGCATACGA
>CAYOTQ010000292.1:0-2814 GCA_964406915.1 uncultured bacterium | reverse complement strand
TTTCGATGTAAAGGCAGCTCTCTTCATCCGCCGAATGTGGTGTACAAAGAGACGTCTGATCAGAAAAAACAGGAGACGGGGCGGTTTTTTGACTGCCATGGAGCAGACAAGCATAGCCTGCCGATTTATGAAGGCAAGGAGTATATCTATCCGATCTTGCTAGAGCTTGTCAATGAAGTGCAGAGGCAAACAGGAAAGCCTGTAGTGATTACTTCTGGCCATCGCTGCCCTACGCATCAGACTTATGTCGATCCGCGTCCAAAAGCACAGGGTTCAAAGCATACGATTGGCGCTGAGGTGGACTTTTACATCCAGGGTATGGAGGAGAGACCGGAGCAGATTGTGCAGATCATTTTCAACTACTACAAACAGCAAGAGCGCTATGCGGGGCAAAAGGAGTATCTGGAATTCAGGCGTTTTGAAAAGGAGACGGATGTGTCGACCCTGCCTTGGTATAATAAGGAGATCTTTATCAAGTTATACCAGAAAACTGAGGGACGCAATTTTGACAATCGACATCCCTACCCGTATGTAAGTCTGCAGGTACGTTTTGATAGGGACAAAAATGAGCGTGTGACATTTTCGCATGAACGTGCGCAGCAATTTTTGCGCAAGTGAGAATACAAGTGAGAATGCAAGTGAGAATGAAGCAGTACTTGTACTAAAAGAGAATCTCCTCTACACTTTTTGCTATACTTTTGACCGATTTTTATGATCGGTTATTCTTATGCCGGTGTGGTGGAATGGTAGACGCGGTAGACTCAAAATCTACTCTGGGTAACCAGGTGCTGGTTCGAGTCCGGCCATCGGCACATTGCCGGAGACATTTTCAGAAGTGAAAGTGTCTCCGGTTTTTTATTTTGTGGTCCATCGGCTTAATACGTATGACATACATGCATGAAATCAGCACTCCAGATTTTAAGCATTATCTAGTTGAAACTTCTCAAGGGAAAGTCGCTATATTGGACTCCAATCCAAATCTTACAGTCGACCACCCTACCCTTATTTTTATTCATGGCCATTGCACAAATAAAGAATTTTTCAACAAGCAGCTAGGATCTTCCCTCTTTGCAAATTATCGCCAAATAGCATTGGATTTACCTGGATATGGTGAAAGCGAACCCCCTAAAGATCCTCAAAAAATCTACAGCATTCCTGGCTTTGCGAGCATTGTAGCTGAAGTCATCCAAATCATGAAGTTACACAATATAGTGATTGTAGGCTGGTCTTTGGGAGGGCATGTCGCCTTAGAACTCACCTCTTTGCTTTCACAACTTCGAGGCTTGCTAATTACGGGCACCCCGCCTATTGAAATTTCGCTTACAGGATTAAGTCGAGGATTTACAGCACTTGACCCAAAGATATTCGAATGTTTTGGCAAAGGCAACCTTTCATACGAAGAAGCACAGAGCCTCGCAACAATTTCAGGCTATGACTTCTCAAAAGAAAAGGAGTTTATAGTCGATGCCATTTTACAAACTGATGAAGGAGCTAAAACCATTTACCCTTATTCAATCGCACTTGGTATAGGACAGGATGAAGTGAACATTGTGAATAAGTGGTCTAAGCCTATCGCTGTGATTGCCGGCGAGCAAGACATTGCCATTAATAATGAGTATATCACCAATGAAGTAAATTTTAAAAATTTATGGGAAGGCAGGGTGCACGTAATTCCAAAAGGAGGACATGCTGTTTTTCTAGACTATCCGGAGGAATTCAACTTTATCCTCCATCGCTTTTGCAAGAACGTCTTCGAATAGAGCCTGGAAAAGCCTTCCTTCCTTTAGAAGGCCCCTCAGAAAACTCTTTTACAGTTATACCTTCACCAAGACTCTACAGGTCATGTGTTCATAGAGCCTCTTGAGATGATCATTCTCATAGCGGCAAAGAAGCTGATTAATGGTCTCAGCATCTTTCACAAATAGCGAAATCAGGTTGCTGGCACTGTCAATCAGCGGCTTTATTTGATAGGTATGGGCAAATGCAAAAAGCTCGCATACATCAATCATATCTCTTGCCTCTGCTTTTTTCAAAACTGCGGACTGCAACCCTTTTTCTCCTAAGTAGAGAAAGTCGACAAACAGCTCAATCGTCTGAAGAGAAAATGTCTCAAAAGAGATCTTTTTCTCCTGTGATTCTTTCATAGGTGCATTGATGAGTGCTTGCAGCACGTCTCCCCCATAGGCAAAGACAACAAGCTGGTGCACATGAAGAGAACCTCCTGCCGCGGACAAAGTCACATCACACAAAACCCCTTTTTGATACAGCGCATAAAAATCTTGTCCTCCTTCTCTTTTAGCAACAACTTGTGGAGGAATCGGGTAGACCAGATGCACTTCTGGATTCCAACTGAATTCCAGAGGCTCGACTTCCTTCATTTTTGTCTCAAAAAGCATGTATACTGGCTCCGTTCTTGAAGGATGTTGAGTAAACTGCAGTCCCAACATGGCCGCAAGCTCAGACAAACAAGGGATGAGGTAAGATTGATAGGACGTCTCACAGAAAAGAGACTTCTCATTTTCTAAGTCTATCAGAGCATCTTTACTTTCCTTCACAAAATACATCTGCGTGTGGTGCCTGACATGCAAAATGCGAACTCCCCTTTTTTCTTCTACGGCTTCTGCCAAAAACTTTCGCAATCGCTCTACACACTTTTTTACTTCACGGCAATAATATGGAGTGTCAGGAGCATCGGTCATACGAGTCCCATCCGCCGAAAATCTCACGTCCTCATCACCTAACTTTTTTGCAATGAATACTTTGCAATAGGCAAGCCAAAAAAAATGAGGATCTCGAATAATTGGAGCATAATCA
>CAYOTQ010000291.1:1304-2823 GCA_964406915.1 uncultured bacterium | reverse complement strand
CCAGAACTCTGGTTGTTACATTTTCCCAATCTCAGCAAGCGCCGTTGCCATATCGATTCTGTCCTTAGGATTCAGACGCAGCATCTTGAAGATGAGAAGATCCAGAGACTCCTCAGGCGTGCGTACAGCCATCTTATTCAGCTTGGCAAAGCGAACTTCAATATCATCGCCTATTTTGCGTGCAAATTCTTCCCTAGCAGCAGGTGTGATCGGGTGGAAGCTTCCGTCGTCAAAATATTCCATAGGTATGTTTGCCCAAGATGGCCACACACCAAAGCGAAGTTCATAGAGCATCACTCCAAGCGCCCATACATCGGTCTTGAAGAAGTCTCCGGAAAACTTTAAATTTCCAAACACTTCCGGAGGTGTGCAAAAGATCGAGCCGTAATATCCATCCTCATAAATAAAAGTTGGCTTCTCATGCCCCGCCTTAAACGTAAATCCAAAATCAATTAAGCCGGTGGTCCCATCTGCACGTCTCAGGGCATTCGATAGTTTCAGATCTGCATGTACATATCCTTTTTGATGCATTGAGTGTAGCCCCTGAATAAGACCTAACGCCATTGTTTTTAACTCAGGATATGCCACTTTTCTAAGTTCTGTCAGATCTCCTGCACCAAAGGCCGTTATCGCCGAAATTTTTTTAATTTTTTCTCCGGACTTTGTCGTCTTTGTATATTCAAACCATGCATGAATAGGCCAAATACCAGGAGAATCTTTGAGTTCATAATGGATCTGCATTTCTCGTCTTCCCTCTTCAACATCCTCCAACGTTGCCTCATCCTTAGAAACAGACTGGGCAGAAAGAGATGCGGTCTTTGCATTTTGAAGAAGCGGCAAGCAGACAGCCGATGTCACTCTTTTGAATGTCCCAGAAGTATCCAGAATCGATACCTTTCTCTTAGAAAGGAGCAAGAGCTCCCCTGAGTCTCCAACAGCTATAGAACGTGCAAGCCCATACTGGCTTTTTTTAAAATATCGCGTTGTAGCATCTGCTAAGCGCGGCAACTCCATCTCTGTAAAATAGGCAATTTTTAACATCTCAAGCGAGGCAAGCCCCGTTTGAGCAAACGGCAGACCGGCCATCTGCTGATAGCGATCCAGAATACGTTTTAGATCAGGATTGTTTACTCGCTTTAAAGTAGTTGCCAGCTGTTGAACTGAGCTATCATCAACATCTGGTTTCCTAAGCAGGGTTTGCAAAGGAGTGCGGCCTGAGGCATCCTTTGCAGTAAAGTCAGCGCCATGTTCCAAGAGCTTAGCAGCCACGTTAAACTTCTTATTCTGAAACGCTCGATGTAGCGGCGTCTCACCACGTCCATTTTTTATGTTGATCGCATTTTGGCTAATCGAAACAAGAAATTCAACATCTTCTGGCTTAGATACATAATGAGAAATACAGTCGCCTGCATCAGAAAGAGGAGTCGCTTGCAACTTTGGATATAGCCAGAGTAATTCACGGGTCTCTTCATCACCAAAAGCAGCATCTACAGATGAGTGTTTATTAATGCTTGCCTTG
>CAYOTQ010000291.1:0-1294 GCA_964406915.1 uncultured bacterium | reverse complement strand
GTACGCTTCCAAAATCTCCTCAAATCCTTTCTCCATATTCCTTAAGAATTTGTCCTTATTCCTTAAGCAGTAGAAGACTGTTCGATATTGAGTATTGAGTTCACACTCTTTGAGCAGGCTCTTGCCAGAGCTATTACTTACGTTAATATCTACAGTTTTGAGGATCTTATCTACCAGCTTATGCTGCCGATTGTTGATCAGCAGCTTCAAAATTTCTTTCTGGTAGGCATCATCTATAGAATGAAAGAGCGCGATAACGATCGAATGCCCCTCATCTGTATTACAGCAATGATCAAGTACACTGGCCAGCAGAGAGAGTTCCACTTGTGCAATAACACCTGAATCTACCATAGATTGCAGCATAGCAGTTTCTGCCGGATTGCTAAGTTTCAGATTGCCGATCGCACTCTCCAGAAACTCTTTTTGTTTTTTTGCCTCATTCGCCACACTTTGCAGCGCAGATAGTGAAATTTTTTTTATAAGATTGTATTTATGGTCTTCTTGATATTTGGTTGCCAACTCGCAGACATTTCGATCGGCAAGATTGTTGTGAATGCAATAATCAACTACTTGATTCATACTCGCATTGCCACGGCCAAATTGCGCCTGTAGCCACTCAAAAAATTTTGGCTTGCAAAAGTCAATATAACGACCTCCTGCCTCATCCTGACGTATGACAAGCCGTCTGCCCTCAAGCTCCCCAGAACGATAATGCCGCATTTGATGATAGAGATTTATGGCGTGCTGGGATCGGATGAGGTTCATCTCTGAGGAAGTCATAATAGTTGCCTGTATTTGACTTCTAAATATAAAGAAATTACTTTATAATCAATCGCTTACTTCTGACTTGCAAGGTGCTTCTCTGCTTGCTTGACTGACTCCTGAAGACGTGAAAAATCTTGCGCTATTTGTACGCTGTTATGATCGAGTGACTCAAAGCGAGCCATTTCTACTTGGATATCCATCAGCAGCTCTTTTCCGAGCGCCACACTTTGCGAATCTTCTAAAGAAAGTTGATTGAGAAAATTTGAAAAAAATGAAATACGATCTTCAAGCGTAGATAAAAAGCTAAGGGCATATGAGTGCTCTTCTTCTTGCTTGGCCGCCACATCTTCTATTTGATTGACGGCAATGGTTTCGTCATCTTGTAAAGACAGAGGAAATTTCGTTCCAAACTGACTCGTCAGAGCATCCGTAGTAAGAAGTGCCAATTCAATAAGAGCGGCTCTTCGATCGTCTATTGTAGTTTTCCAGACAAAAAAGGCATGTAGATCTTCTGTCTCTGCCTCCATTT
>CAYOTQ010000290.1:0-2848 GCA_964406915.1 uncultured bacterium | reverse complement strand
TGAAATTACAGCTCGCGAGACAAAGCTTGGAAAAGAAGAAATCACCCGAGATATTCCAAATGTTTCTGAAGAAGCTCTACGCAACCTAGGAGAAGATGGAATTATTCGTGTAGGGGCAGAAGTTAAGCCCGGCGACATTTTGGTTGGAAAGATAACGCCAAAATCGGAGACGGAACTTGCTCCTGAAGAGAGACTCCTTCGTGCAATTTTTGGTGAAAAAGCAGCAGATGTCAAAGATGCTTCCCTCACAGCCCCTCCGGGTACCGAAGGTGTTGTCATGGATGTCAAAGTGTTTACCAGAAGAGATCGTCTGTCAAAAACAGATGATGAACTGGTAGAAGAGGCATCTAAACTCAAAGATATCCAAAAAGAGTACAAGACAAAGCTGACGCAGATCAAGCTTGAAAAGCATGACAGATTGGGTGCCTTGCTCCTCAATGAAGCAGCACCTGGAGCTATCGTGCATCGCAAGACTGCAGAGGTGATTGTCAATGAAGGCGTTCCATTTACTCAAGAGAGTATCGAGGCTCTTGAGCTTGAAATGCTTGAGAATCTCCTCATGGCAGACAATGAAGTGTATCGCGAGCTTCGCAAAATCTTGCTCGAATCAGAGCATGCTGTTGCTCAGCTTGATAGCGAATATAAGACAGAAGTAGAATTTACCAAGAAAGGCGACACAGAGCTAGATCCAGGTGTAATCAGACAGGTAAAGGTGTATGTAGCATCCAAGCGCAAGCTTCAAGTTGGTGACAAGATGGCAGGTCGCCACGGAAACAAAGGCGTTGTTTCTCAAACAATTCTTGAAGCAGACATGCCTTACTTGCCGAACGGCAAACCTGTTGAGATGATCTTGAATCCACTAGGGGTTCCTTCTCGTATGAACATGGGACAGCTACTTGAGACACATCTTGGTTTTGCCGCAAAACAATCTGGCATCTATGTAAAGAGCCCTGTGTTTGAAGGATTCCCTGAATGGCGAATCTGGGAAATGATGAAACAGCAGGGACTGCCTGAAGATGGTAAGATGTATCTCTTTGATGGCTGCACAGGTGAGTTGTTTGATAGTCCTGTGGTTGTTGGGTATATCTACATGCTGAAGCTAAGTCACCTTGTTGTCGATAAAATCCACGCTCGCGCTGTGGGTCCTTATTCGCTTGTCACTCAGCAGCCGCTGGGAGGTAAGGCGCAAATGGGAGGTCAGCGTTTTGGTGAGATGGAAGTATGGGCACTTGAAGCCTATGGTGCTGCGCACTTGCTTCAGGAAATTCTAACCGTCAAATCTGATGATGTAGCTGGTAGAACCCGTATTTACGAGTCCATCGTAAAAGGCGAAAACCGTTTGCAATCGGGAACTCCTGAGTCATTCAATGTATTGATTAAGGAAATGCAAGGATTGTGTCTGGATATACGAGCAGAAGCCGTGTCAGATACGCCAGATTTATTATCAAGTCTTGTTGTTGGTCGTTAAAAGTTTTGTGAGAGGGTGCTGTTCATGTCTGATGATGACGTAGATTTTTCCGAAGTAATGGATGATGCGTCCATTGATGATTCCATTGATGATTTAATGGATGAAGAGGAAATTTCTTTTAAAGCTGAAGAGGCCAAATTTGCGGGCAAATTTGATGAAGAAGAGGAACTTGAAAGAAAGCGTCCTTTTGCTCGCGCCGAAGAAGAGGCACAAGGCTTGCAATTTGATAAGCTCGCGATCCGTATTGCGGCAGATGATGTAATTCGTAGCAGTTGGTCGCGTGGCGAGGTCAAAAAACCAGAAACGATCAACTACCGAACGTTCAAACCAGAGAAGGGCGGACTGTTTTGCGAAAAGATTTTCGGCCCAACAAAAGACTGGGAATGTGCCTGCGGAAAGTATAAGAAGATCAAACATAAAGGTATTGTCTGCGACCGTTGTGGCGTAGAGGTGACTCTTTCCAAAGTGCGTCGTGAAAGAATGGCCCACATCGAACTTGCAGTTCCTGTTGTCCATATCTGGTTTTTCAAGACAACACCATCTCGTATCGGCAGCATTCTTGGTATGTCGACAGCAGATCTGGAACGAGTGATCTATTATGAAGAGTATATTGTTGTAGATCCAGGTCAGACAGAACTGCAAAAAAAGCAGCTGCTTTCTGATACAGAGCTTCGTGAAGCACAAGAGCGTTGGGGCAAAGAAGCCTTTAAGGCAAGTATGGGTGCCGAAGCCATTCGTGAGTTGCTTGCTACTGAAGATCTGCATACTCTACTCGTTGATCTAAAAGACAAATTGCGTAAGACAAAGTCAATGCAAGCTCGTATGAAGCTTGCCAAGCGTCTCAAGATCGTAGAGGGCTTTATTACCTCAAAGAACTCTCCTGAGTGGATGGTTCTCTCCTGTGTGCCTGTAATCCCGCCAGATCTGCGTCCTCTCGTGCCGCTCGATGGTGGAAGATTTGCTACATCGGATTTGAATGATCTCTACCGAAGAGTGATCAACCGTAACAACCGTTTGAAGGCGATTCTCAAGCTAAAAACACCAGAAGTGATTGTCCGTAATGAAAAGCGTATGCTGCAAGAAGCTGTCGACGCGCTTTTAGATAACGGCAGACATGGTCATCCGGTAATGGGTGCTGGCAACAGACCGCTTAAGTCGCTTGCAGAGATGCTCAAAGGAAAACAAGGACGTTTCCGTCAAAACCTGCTTGGAAAGCGTGTTGACTACTCTGGCCGTTCTGTTATCGTGGTGGGTCCTGAGCTCAAATTTAATCAGTGTGGGTTGCCAAAAATTATGGCTCTGGAACTGTTTGAGCCATTCATCATCAAGCGACTCAAAGAACTAGGTCATGTCTACACGATTCGATCAGCAAAGAAAAAA
>CAYOTQ010000289.1:0-2850 GCA_964406915.1 uncultured bacterium | reverse complement strand
TCCTGCTGTCACTTTTTTCTTTTATACAAAAGGGGGAAGGATGGTTTTAGAAACAGAAACTGGTAGCTATCGTGATTTTAGACATGGAGATGCTGTATTTTTCTCCGGCACACCTTGGTGGGGTTCCGCGCCTGGCCTTGCCGATGGATACATCAAACGATAAACAGTGGACGGCGTGAAAGCGCCGTCTATTTTCTCCAGTGAAAGGGGCCGTGCCTGCATTAGGCATTGTCCATGGCCCTTTGATACCCCAAATGTCACCCCCCCCATACAATGTGCATAAAAATAGACCTCTTTCGAAACTACATTTCAGTGCATGTGCCCGGACTTTGATAGAAATTAAATCTTTTGATGTTTTTTACCCTCTTTGAACGAGCGGCTTATGCAAAAATACGAATATGTTAAAAATCTTTAAATATTTTTTATGAAATTCTAAGCATTGTCAAAATGACTGTATTAAAAAAGGCAAAGAAAGGAGGCAGGTCGCCGAGCCTTGCGATTGAAGATCAACTTCTTATAGTATTGGAGTATTTGCGAGAATACAGACCCTATTTCCATCTAGGACAAAGCTACGACGTGAGTGAAAGTTCTTGTTATAAAACATGCAAAAGGGTCGAGAACACTCTGATCAAAGACGAACAGTTTAGGCTTCCGTTTTAACTTTTTGCCCCTACTTGCCCAAGGAGCTTTTCGATCATGTGTTCATAGCCGAGAAGCTCTTGTTCGTGCACCTGCACAAGTTGCTCATACTTTTCTTCAGAGGCAATAAGCTGCTTCATAAGCAGCGTCTCTGTTTCAGAGGACCCTTGAAGGTGTAGCTCAGCCAGCGTTCTTTGAAGCACCGCTATTTCTTCATTCGCAGAAAAAAGCTCTTTTCGAGTCTTATCCAACACCGCGGATTTTTCCTCAAATTGCTCGCGCAATTGCAGGTAGCGGTGATCTGCTGACATCTCATCGGTTGCTTGATTTGCTGCTTGGTTTGCAGCTTGAGTTGCAACTTGCCTTTCAGCCATTTCATGAAGATGGCTAAGCAGTTTTGTGATATCTTGTTGCAGCCCCTCTCGTTCTTCTAAAAACTGCTCTTTTTCAAGCTCAAGTACCTGTTGATGTTGTCGATTGAGGCTCAACACCTCTTCTAGCTCCTTTTTTTCGGCAATTGCCTGCTCCTTTTGTTGGTAGAGCGTCGTCAACTCTTGTCTTGCCTCATAGAGCTGCTGCCACAATTTCTGCTTTTGCTGCTGCATCTCTACCGCTGAATCCGTTACAGGAGCTACAGTACGTTTACTAAAGAGAGTCGCAAAAAGCGCGATCATCACACTCGCAGAAAACGCTGTCTGCTTGAGCAACAGCTCATGAGCATCGAGCGCCACCCATCCAAGAAAAATAAGCTGCAAACACCCGGCCAGGCAGATGCCTATTTTTGAAAAGGCATACACACAGACAATACTTAAAAGGGAGCTGATAATAAAGAATGTGGAGATAGTGTGATGTGCAAAATAGAGATGATGGCAATAGCTGATAGTGAAGACTAAAAGAGGGCCTATCAACTCTTCCAATTCTTGAGTAAAGAGTCTCAAGTGGTAGGCAACACTTCTTCTTTCCATATTACGTCCATGTATTGAAATGCAGCAGCTTTTCCTTTGCAAGCTCAGTCGCCGGTTTGACATCAGCAAGTGGATAGCCCACTGTCAGCACACTAAGCACGACATGATACCACGGCAACTTAAGCGCCCGCTTAATTCGCCACTCATCATATATACTCACCCAAACAGCTGCAAGCTTTTCTCGCTCGCACTCATGCCAAAAGCTGCTAGCACAGCGGGCAGCTTGATCGACAAGCCACTCACGTTTTCTCACGGCCGGTAATTTTGGCATAACAGTTATCAGACGTAGCAATGGAGCAAAAAGCAGTTTTGCCAGCCAGCCACAATAAAGAGGACTGGTATCAAACAGCATTTTGACCTGATTTTCGCGAGCTTCTGCTTCATCGATACTGAGAGCTCCTTCTTCCAGATCTTGAGAAAGAATCTGCTGGAATTGCTCCGAGACTACAAAACGGCTCGCTGAAAAGATGACAATAGCAGGTGCAAGCGCCACCTGCGGTTGTTGAAAACAGGCATCTGCAACCTGTTTTTTGACAGAAAGATCCACTACGAGGGTCGCTTTCGACGGTTGTAAATGAAAGTCTGAAGGCGTATGAAGTGCTCTTATTAAGAGATTTTCTAATAGTTCTATTGATAGTGGATCATTTTTGTACTGGATCATTAAGAAAGAAGCTCCATTTTTCTCTCGGGCTCTTCTTCATCTAAATATTCGCGCGCTCCATCCAAAAGATAAGAGGCGAGTATTGGGTCGCCTTCATATATCATCTCTACCTGCATACTGCCATCGTGCAGCGGCTGTTTGCATGTCACTAATACAAAGCCTGCATATCCCTTTGACAGGAGCTTTCGTATACGTGAATGATCATTGTTTTTCATAGTATCTCCTGCCATGTTATTCCTATTTTTTCATGCCTTATAACTATCTGAGGGGCCATTTTTCTCTCTATTTTGTCCTGTTTTCGTCACCTTACTGAAGCGATGATTTGTTGCCAAGTTAAAAAAGGTGTGGTATTGAAAAAGAACTATCCTTAGGGTGAATATATGCAACACTACATGCCATTTTTACACTGGATTGAGCATCAACAGACTGCAATGAAAGAACGGGTGACCGCATGGGCAAATATCAATACCCATGCAACAAACTACCTAGGTCTTGAAGAGCAGCTTCAGGAGCTTAAAAAGAGCTTTTCATCTCTTGAAGCAGAAATGCAGGAGCTGACGCTTTTGCCATACACCAGTGTCGATG
>CAYOTQ010000288.1:0-2850 GCA_964406915.1 uncultured bacterium | reverse complement strand
TACGAACAGATCCTTCCATTAGTGGCATCAAAACAGGTCGATGCAGGCCTTCTTATCCATGAAAGCCGTTTTCTGTTGCATACGGCAGATGTAGCGGAAATCGCAGATCTTGGTGTAGAGTTTTACCAGCGCTATAACAGCCCTCTTCCCCTAGGGGTGTTGGCAGCAAAGCAAACAGTAGATAGATCTCTTGTCCAACTATGCACAGAGGCTATTCAATCTTCACTGATCTATGCCAACAATCACCCTTCTTCCAGCATGCCTTATATTTTGCAAAACGCACAGGAAAAAGAGCCCCAGATTGTGATGAATCATATCAATGCTTACGTCACTGACGAAACAATGGCTATCAGTAAAACAGGCATACGCGCCCTACAGACACTCTTTGAGCTTGCGATCGTTCATGGGCTTTTGCCTCCTCAAGCAGGAGATTTCATATGAAGAGCCTTACGCTATTTGCTACTTTTGAAGAGGCTGAAGCCTCTCTTGCTATGCTTGCAGCATCTGCCCACAGCAGCATTCCTTTTTTGTATGAATGGGCTCATGGGTATTTGTTGATTACAGGAATTGGCTCTTTTGCTGCCTCGATTACGCGCCAGCATATCATGTCGCTTGAGATCGATAGCATCGGGCATTTGGGGATTGCTGGAAGTCTTGTATCACCACTTGTATCATCACCTGAATCACCGCTTGAATCATCACTTGGCGCCCCACTTGAGATTGGACAAGTGCTTCCCGTACGCTCGTGTGCAAAGTTTTTCTGGCATCCAAAAGGAGCAGAAGCAGCAAGTCGCAGCCTCGCTTGGGTCAGCTGCCCTCCGATAGTTACCGGAGAGAAAGGAGTGCGACTTATCAGCACCGACTGGCCTCTATATGACTCTCAGCAAAGAGAAGAGCTGTCGAAAGAATTTGACATTGTCGATATGGAAGGCTATGCAGCCGCCTATCTTGCTCATACTCTCGGCAAGCCATGCTTCATCTACAAAGCAATTTCAGACTTTTGTAGCCACGACTCGCCGAGCACCATTCGCAAGCATATTCAACAATGCAGCTCGCTGCTTGCACAAACACTTCTACAAAAGCCTATGTTTCCTCAGTAGATGTCGGAGACACTCGGCAATTTGAGAGAGTGATCGCAAAGTTCTTAGAAAGTAGAAGATCTTCACCACTATGTTTCAAAAAGCTTGCGACAAACTCAATTCCTCTATCGAGAGGAGGGCATATACCTTTATGCCAAAAGTCATGGGCAAATGTAGCCACCAGCTTATCTTTTGTCTGAGGCTCGTGTTCTGCATGTCCCTTTCGATCAAGTGCTTCAGCAGACTCTGCGCCTTTATAAAGGGCATATCCAATAAGGCCCACTGTAGCCAATGTGAAGACAGGGAGAATACTTGCAATAAAGAACGCACAGCTAACAGCTACCACACGAAGAATAAGCCGGCACACAGCTCTCAATTGTGATTCTACTTGCTGATGAGGCAGAACTTCCACTTCCTGATCAATCGAAGAGGCATCTGCTATATGTCGAGAATGCTCGGCAATCTTTTTTGACAACCCCGTTATCGTCTCATCAATTTTCTGTCTCACCGGCGCCACAGAGTCTTCTAACTGTTTGCCGAAATCTTGCAACTTCTGACGAGCTTCTGATATGTAATGATTTATATTCGCTATTGCCATAATTATGCCTCTCTTTAGGTCTTTTTCCAAAAGAGGAGTTTAGGACAAATAAAGTCTTACTAGCAAGCGATTTATTGTGCGTTGCATCGTAAGCGGTAGCAAATATTGACAATACTGAGAACGGCAAGCAAAGGATAGAGAATCTGTACCAGAGGAGCAAGCACACTCAAAATTCCACCAAATTCTAATGTAGAGACACAGAAGGCGAGCGTCAATGTAATCACCAAAGAATTTTGATAGCTAATTTTCTCTTTGCAAATGACTGTCTGCAGAAATTCTGCAAACACAGCTGTTAAAGCAATCGCTGTCGTCAGGCAAGCAAATACCACAGCCAGACAGGTGACCACGCCAGCATAAGGGCCGAGCACTTGCATGGAAATAGCACTGAGTAGATCTTGCGGCAGCTGACCAACTAATACGCTACTATGAAGCGCTGCCACATAGCTCATCCCGCTATAGACCGCTGTGAGCAGCAGAGCTCCAATGCCACTTGACACTAGAGCATTTTTGATCAACTGGGAGCGGTCAAGCTGGCCATCTTGCAAAGACACTGCCCGCAAAGCACTCATGCACACCGTACTGAAGAAAAAAGCACTTAAAAGATCCATCGTATTATAGCCTGAAGTAAGCCCCAAAACAAAAGCCTCTGAGGAATTATGCGAAGAGGTTGCCGGCAGGACAGGATGGTCAATAATCCCCAAGATGACAATCAGAGCAATAGAAAGAAGAAAGAAGGGGGATAATATCCATCCTACCATATCTACAACGCGTGCTTTCTTGCAGCATGCGAAATAAATAAGAACACAACATGCAAGACTGCATGGAATCATCGGTATAGCCGTAAAAAAATGATGGATTGTCGCATACGACAGCGCAATACAGCGCGGCAGCGCCCCAAATGGCCCAATCAGCCCCATAATCAAGGCAGCAATCAGGAAGCCCGGCCAGCTACCTAAGCGTGCAAAAAACTGTTTGTAATCGCCATTATATAGCAAGACAGCAAAAACACCTACAAAAGGAATAATTACCGCTGTAAATACCAGCCCAATTAACGCATAGAGTACATTATCAGCTGCTATTTGACCGATATTCAAAGGAAAAACAATATTTCCAGCCCCAAAAAACATAGAAAACAGGGCCATACCAATAGATATCAGTGCAAAAATTCTGGAT
>CAYOTQ010000287.1:0-2852 GCA_964406915.1 uncultured bacterium | reverse complement strand
CACAAAGCTGCTCTTTGGTGACTCATAAAGCTGAATAGGAGTACCTATCTGCTGCACTTTACCAAGGTGAAGTACTGCGATTTTATCGCTGACTGCCATCGCCTCGGTCTGATCATGAGTGATGAACATAAAGGTGATGCCTACCTCATCATGGATGAGGTCTAGCTCAAGCAGCATTTTTTGCCTAAGCTTCAGATCCAGCGCTGCTAAAGGCTCATCGAGTAGAAGTACTTTTGGCTTGTTGATCAGCGCACGTGCAATAGCCACACGCTGCTTTTGTCCCCCGCTAATCTGATCCGGCTTTTTGTGCGCATAGTCTTCCATCTGAATCAGCTGCAACATCCGTGCCACTTCTTTGTCAATTTCTTCAGAAGGACGTTTGGCGATGCGCAGCCCAAATGCAATATTTTCTTTTAGGCTCAAGTGTGGGAAAAGAGCGTAGTGTTGAAAGACAGTATTGACAGGTCGTTTATTTGGAGGAAGATGGGTAATGTCTTCTCCGTCAATAAAAATACGTCCTTGATCCGGCTTATCAAAACCGGCAACGAGCCGAAGTAATGTGGTCTTTCCACATCCGCTTGGACCAAGAATAGAAAAAAACTGTCCTGTTTCGATAGAGAATGAAACATCATCTACAGCGACAGTATCACCAAAAGTCTTTGAGACTTTGTCAAAGACAATCGAGCCCGCCATGTACCTCCTCAAATTGGTGCGCCTAATTTTTCTGAAAGATATCTATGGTTCCACAGACGCGCAATTATTTCAACTCGACTTTGTATAATTTTTCATGAGGAAAATCTGTCGTCAAAATCAACTTTCAATTTTATTAAGAACAAAAACCTCTCGCAACAAATTGTATAATTAAATATAATTTCAAATCGTAAATTAAAAATCTTTTGGATAAAAATGAGTTTAACAACAAATAATCAGTTTCAACTCCCAACGGAAATTATAAGTTGTATTTTTTCACATCTTGATGAACCTACATGGAAAGCTTTTACCTGTATCTGTAGATACAATGCACAGATTGCGAACTGGCCTGAGAGCCGCATCATTGATCGCCTATCGAAATTATTTATGCGCAAATTAGATAGTAATTCAGCAAATTATGAATTTCTCGCCACACTTATTGAAAATAAAAAAGTAAACCTGCTCACACAATGCAAAGTGTCCGCTGCCAGCTTAGAATTTCTCTGCAGCAAACTGCCCAAAGAGTGCGCTGTGTCCAATCTTCATCTAGTCATTGAGACCTCTCAAAACATAACAATTTGTCGGCCTGAGTTAATTACGAGCATCTCATTACGCAGCTATCGTCCAAACTGCAGCGAGAAAAAGGTCCTGTCACTGTTGACACAATGCCACAATCTCACGCAGCTGTATTTGTATGCGATTCACTGGCTATCAAATGTGTCTCTCGATGCAATGCCGCAAGAAGGACATTTTCTTTCATATCCCTCAGTAAAAGTGCTTACTGTCCATCAAGATCCGGACTCCAAAACCTTGATGAAACTCCTCAAGCTTTTTCCAAATCTGAATTCGCTGTCTCTCAAAGCATGGAGTCACGATTCGATGATGCATGTAAAGGGACGTGATCAGATACAAGAGCTGGAACAGGCATTGAGCAAAGAGAATTCTTTTGATAGTTTTAATACAAAAACTTTTATTTATTACCGCTTAACAAACAGTACGCAATCATGAACACTATAGAATATTTTAAAGATCCTTTTTTAAATAGCGGGTGCGTGGGTCTTGATGACTTCCTCTCACTAACAATAGTAAACAGACAGTTTCATGCCGGCCGTTTTCGAGTACTCTCAGACAACACCCACTACATCACCTTGGCATTTCAACGCGCCCTTCAGCATGATCAAACAAACAGCGACCTCAAACACACATTATCTCTTCTTAATGAGTTTCCTGATGCATCCTATTCAACAGTACTGGCATCACTTACTATTAATTCTACTGAAGAGAGAGTATTACAGCTATATGAGGCCATACTCGCGAAATTTCCACAATGTGCTTCAATACAAATGAACTTCATCCCTTTTGATATGGAGCGTCAGCCTATCAAAGCCTTGAAAAAAATCGAAAGTTTTATATGTACATGCAGCCCAGCACTCAAAGAAATAAAAGGACAGGCGCTGTGCCACTACACCTCTAATAATGACCTCCTTAAGTCTCTTCTGACTCTGGCTCCTAATCTCGACACCCTTGAACTATCAAATCCATTTGCGCACAATGTGTGGCACGCCCTACGCGATAATCCCTTAACCAATTTAAAATCTCTTACGATTGGTTGTTGCTCTTCCGAATTACTCGATCACTTATATAAGAATTACCCTCTATTAGAAAATCTTTCAATCACTGGCGAGGGACATATGCTTCCCGAGAGTTGGAAAGAAGTAAAATGGCCTCCAGGACTACGCACACTTAGCTTGGAAAGGCTTAGTTTTGAAGAAGGAGGACAGCAACAAGAATCGAAAGAGGCGATTTTATCCCTGGCCAGTCGGCTGCAGTCCCTCACAATTACGGATTGCAAGGGAATTGCGAACTCTCTTCCTAAGAACTTGTCTTCGAATGAAGAAAATAACTCTTAAATAGCCTCTGGACGGGCATCGTCTGGAAGCATATAGAGCATTGGCCCTACATACTTGTCATACGACACTGTAGAGGCATGCTGCGGCTGCCATTCGGTCAGCAAGATCGAATGGTAAATAGCCGTTGTATCTTCATCAAACCAGTCCCAAAAAGAGTTAATCATCCGATGGAAGTGAACAAACTTATCATCATCTAGGGTGCGATCATCCGGTTTGTTTACTTTAGGTGGAGACATGCGCGCAGCACCAAGC
>CAYOTQ010000286.1:0-2918 GCA_964406915.1 uncultured bacterium | reverse complement strand
TGCTTGAGCCGAATGCGTTTGCCTACTTCATGAATATCGCTAGGATAAAGGACATCCGTAAGCGTGGTATTTTCTGCAGCTTGATCAAGTCTTCCTGCGTTATAACGCTGAAGTTGAAAATTGCGAGGAGATTCTTTCGTGCTCCAGAGGCGCAGCGTGACGACAGCAAAGTCTGTTTTCTCGCTGTAGCCGACGATAGGGATATCATAAGGAATTGCCCAAACTTCCTCGTGATCTGTAAGATCATACACCTCGTCTCCAGAGGCAAGAGTGCGCTTTATGGGAGAGCCGCAAAATTTTACCTGTGCTTTTCGAAGATCACGACGAAATTCCCATGGATTTTCACTAAGCAGCCAGCAATCTGGCTTTTCTATTTGCACGCCATCGAGGAGCTGCTGCTCAAATAGACCATATTGGTATCTCAGACCGTAGCCGCGAGAGGGCATTTTCAGTGTGGCCAGTGAGTCAAGAAAGCAGGAAGCCAGTCTGCCAAGACCGCCATTGCCAAGGCCGGGATCATACTCATAAGAGACGATGTCATGAAATGTGCGGCCTGTCTTTTTAAGGACCAGCTGCACCACATCAACATTTTTCAGATTGGTGATGTTATTACTTAAAAAGCGGCCGGGCAGATATTCCATCGATAGATAAAATACGATGCGTGCATTCTTATTTTTCCATGTCTGCGCGGTCGCTTGCCAGTTGATCATAATCTGTTCACGAAGGGCGTAGCAGAGCGCGCGGTAGAACTCTTCAGAGTTTGCCTCTTCGAGCACACGTCCAATCGTGGTAATGAGATAGTGTTTGATCTTTTGGATCAATATAGCGGCCTGTTCTTCAACGGAGGCCGAGTCGTAAATGTTTGTCATATTCGACTATATAACTGATGAGCCGCTTTCTTGTGCAGCTTTCTTGTACAAAAGATGTGGCACTTGGTGTATTTTTTCCTGATATGAAGAAAAAATCGCCTGTAGTCATTATTGTTCGCATCTCACTTTCTCTGGCAATCCTGATATTTTTAGGATTGCTGTACTGGTCCTTTTTGCTGCAGGAGGAAAGGCTTCGTGCTATAGAAGAAAATCTGCAGCTAATACGCCAAGATTTGCACCTGCAAGACCAAAAAAATCATGCAGAGCCGATTATCAAAGTGCGCCCTCATATGGAAGCAAGATTTGATAACCTCTTGGTAGAAGATCCCTATTTTCATAAAGTGCTGCCATCTCTGATAGGGCCAAATTTTGTGCCGAAAGGGCAGCTGCGGATGGCTACTGTGGGAATGCCAGAAAATTTACATCCTTTCAGCCAATGGGCCAACGTGGCTCAATGGTCAGGATACTGCCAAGGTTCTGTCGGCATGCAGCAAGTAGGCTTTTATGAATCCCTCGCTACAAATTTTGCTGTTAAGATTGAAAAGAGGCCAAGCGGGCAGCCTGATAGAAATGCCTTCTGGGTGCATCTCAGAGATGATCTTTTTTGGCAGCCTCTTGAGAGAAAGCACTTTCCCGAAGAGATACAGCTCTCTTCGCATTTTTTGCAGATGCATCGTGTGACGGCCTACGATTTTCAGTTCTACTTTGAGGCCCTCTCCAACCCGCATGTCGATATCGCAGAAGCTGTGACGCTCCGATTCCTTCTTCGAGACATTGAAAAGATAGATGTCGTCGATGAATTGACATTTGTCGTGACTGCGCGCCTGAGCCGTTATGAAGATGCCTTTTGCCTGCCTTATTCCACTCCATTTTTTATCGCATCTCTCAAGCCTTTGGCACGTTTTGTTTATCAATATAGTGCAGATGGCCAAAAATTGTGCCCTGATGATGCCCATACAGGTTTTTATCAAACCAGCTCCGTTTGGGCACAGAGCTTTGTCACCCATTTTGCCTCGCGTGTGATTGTCTCTTGCGGGCCTTGGATTTTTGATGACTTTAATGAAGGGCATATCCGCTTTCGTCGCAATCCTCAGTTTTACAGCCCTGTTCACGCGTTGTACGATGCTCTGGAGGTCTATTTCTTAGATACCCCTGAAGCTATCTGGCGTGATTTTGTGGCTCAGAAAATCGACATTTGTCTGCTCTCGCCTGAAAATTTGATCGAGTACGACAGATATCTGGCCTCCAGCGAATATCGCAAACAAGAAGAGCTTGGATATGCCATCCATAGAAAAGACTACCTGTCCAGGCAGTATTCTTATGTAGGATGGAATCAGGCTCGAGAGCTTTTTCGCAGCAAAAATGTACGCCAGGCTCTGACGCTTGCCATAGATAGAAGACGGCTGATGCGTCAGGTCCTCAATGGACAGGCTGTAGAAGTCACGGGGCCATTCTTTTATGACTCTGAAGGCTATAACCGTGAGATTGCGCCATATCCTTATGATCCAGAGAGAGCTAAACGGCTGCTTGCCGAAGAGGGTTGGTTTGATTCTGACGGAGATGGAATTATTGACAAAGATGGCATCGCATTTCGATTCACCCTTAGCTATTTCATCAAAAACCCCACCTCCAAAGCATGTTGTGAGATGATAGCTCTATTTTTAAAAGAGGTAGGCATCGACTGTGTATTAAATGGCCTTGACATTGCCGATATTTCTGCCATTTTTGATGATAAGAGTTTTGATGCTCTCTTTCTAGCATGGGCACTCTCTGCTCCTCCAGAAGACCCTCGCCAGCTATGGCATTCGGAATGTGCTGATGAAAAAGGCTCATCAAATATGGTCGGCTTTCGAAATCCGGAAGTAGACCAGCTCATCGACGCTCTGCAATTTGAGACTAACCGCGAAAAAAGAAAAGAAATCTACCATCGCTTGCACGCCATTTTTTATGACGAGCAGCCCTATACTTTTTTGTTCAATCCCAAGACTACTATTCTCTGGTGGAATTGGATAGAAAATATATTCATTCCTAAGGAGCGACAAGATCTAC
>CAYOTQ010000285.1:0-2954 GCA_964406915.1 uncultured bacterium | reverse complement strand
ATTTTTGCGCATTTTCTCGATCTAAAGAGTCGCTACTGAACTGATTTAATTTTCCTATCAGCTCGGGAAGAATGATATTGAGATAGTATTTTGGATTCGGTTGGACTCTAAATAACTGCCCCAACCACCGAAAAAAGCCCCATCCTATTGGCTTTTCTGTAACATGAAAAATTCGCTTACCATCGCTCTCTTCTACTGTCAGAATCGCTTTCTTGGCAATCTGGTCGACATGTTGCTCTCGTGAAAGCGACTGGACCTCTTCTGGGTTTAAATGCATCTTCGAATAGAGTTCATCGTAGAGATTGGTAAACTCGGTAATTGACATAGAGCCTTCCTCCCGCCTCTTCTTTCATCCTATCAAGAATGACAATTAAATTATAAATTATTTTTTTAATTGTCTTGACTCTCTGGCCATCGAGAGGTATACTTAAAATAGAGGCGATATAAATGTCGAAACGTGGGTATTGTATTGTGCTATGGGCGAAAAAACCGAAAAAGCGACGCCAAAGAAGCTAAGAGATGCAAAAAAGAAGGGGCAAGTAGCAAAGTCTCAGGATTTTCCTGCTGCTTTTACTTTTGTTGTTTCTATGCTTGCTACTCTCTGGATGTCGTCTTATCTCTATGAGCAGCTTGGCGGCGTTATTCTCACGACGTTTAAAGAAACGACAGCTGCTAACCTTCCTCAATTGATCTGCAGTATGTTTACTTATTCCTTTTACGTTATTTTTGTCTGTAGTATGCCCATCATGGTTGTCGTCAGCTTAGCCGGAATATTGGTCTCCTTTCTTACAACCGGACCTGTGTTTTCTCCTGAGGTATTTAAATTTGACATCAAGAAATTCAATCCTGTTGACAATCTCAAATCTAAGTTCAAGATGAAGACTTTCGTTGAACTTCTAAAGTCATTATTTAAAATTTTTGTTGCTTCCTATCTTGTCTATGACGTCATGATGTCCAGTATTCCCGTTTTGATCAAGACCGCGGGATTGCCGCTTGCTGCGATAACCAAGGTATTTGTCTATTTCCTGTACGAAGTGATTTTAAAAGTCGGTATTTTCTTTGTCGCTGTGGCTGTGTTTGATCTTGCCTATCAAAAACACAACTTTGGCAAAGAGATGATGATGGAAAAATTTGAAGTAAAACAGGAATATAAGGATACTGAAGGCGATCCCCTCATCAAAAGCAAACGCAAGCAGATCGCTCAAGAAATTGCTTATAGTGAAGGACCAGGAGCTGGTGCTGCCAGAGCAAAAGCCGTTGTATCAAACCCAACCCATCTTGCTATCGCTCTTGGATTTGACAAAGATGTGGATGCAGCGCCTTATGTACTGGCAATGGGTAAAGGTCATTTAGCAGAACAAATACTAAAAATTGCAGAAGAACATAAAGTTCCTATTGTGCGCAATATTCCTTTAGCGCATAAGCTGTGGGAAGAGGCAAAATTGTATGAATATATTCCCGAGGACACGTACGAGCCTGTTGCTGAAATCTTGAGATGGATAGCTTCCCTTCAAGATGATGCAACTTTGATCACGTCTCCTACATTGCAAATGTAACCGAATAACGTATATAAGGAATATGCAAACACTACTTCTAAAAATCAAACAAATCTTAGACGGAGTCACTGCACGACTTGGTGGCGACCGCTCCCTTGATACTGTCCAACGTTCATCTGATATCGCCCTGGCTCTTGTGCTCACAGCCATTATCAGCATGTTGATCATCCCTCTGCCACCCATGTTGATCGACTATCTGATCGCCGCGAACCTCACCTTTTCTGTCGTTTTGTTGATGGTAGCCTTGTATATTCCAAGTGCTGTTCACCTCTCAATCTTTCCATCATTGCTTCTTTTCACGACACTCTTCCGATTGGGGTTAAACATTTCGGCGACACGTCAGATTCTTCTTCATGCCTATGCCGGCGAGATCATCTTAGCCTTCGGTCAGTTTGTGGTTGGAGGAAACTTTGTGGTCGGCGGTGTGATCTTTTTGATCATCACTATGGTTCAATTTATTGTTATCGTAAAGGGAGCTGAGCGCGTTGCTGAAGTTGCGGCTCGTTTTACATTGGACGCCATGCCGGGTAAACAGATGGCCATTGACGCCGATATGCGCGCCGGCACTATTGATGCCGCACAGGCACGCGAACGTCGTTTGGGACTGCAAAAAGAAAGCCAACTGTATGGCGCCATGGACGGTGCGATGAAGTTTGTGAAGGGAGATGCCATTGCAGGTATTGTGATCACGACCATTAACATTGTCGGCGGTCTGATTATCGGTATGGCGCTCATGGATATGTCAGCAGGTGATGCGGCTCGCACGTTTTCTCTCTTGTCTATCGGCGACGGTCTGGTATCACAAATTCCGGCGCTCTTGATCTCAATTACTGCCGGTATTGTCACAACACGTGTCTCTAGTGATCGAAAAGACTCCAATCTTGGAAGCGAAATTTCCCAGCAGTTCTTCAAGCAGCCAAAGGCTATCATGATTGCAGCTGGCATTGTCATGGCCATGGGAGTAATCCCCGGATTTCCTATAGCTCCATTTACTTTGCTTGCAGGCGGCCTTGGTCTTTTGGGATATGCCCTCTGGACATCTGAACAGGCAGCCGCTGCTGGCGGTACTGGCACTGTGACAACAACAGGAGGAACTGTTGGAGGAACTGCTGTAGAATCTTCAGCTATTGACACTCCTGTACGTGGACATAAGGCGGTCACCGGTGGAGGCGTCGACTCTTACGCTCTGACGCTGCCAGTGATCCTGGAAGTAGGCAAAAGTCTGACAATAGAAATTCAAAAGAGCGGCAAAGCCCAAGGCTTTATTGAGATGATGATCCCAAAGATGAGGCAGGCTCTTTATGCAGACCTTGGCGTTCGTTTTCCCGGCGTGCACGTACGCACAGATTCTCCCAACCTCGGTGCTGAAGAATACATGATCCATCTCAACGAAGTGCC
>CAYOTQ010000284.1:0-2970 GCA_964406915.1 uncultured bacterium | reverse complement strand
GGCTAGAGAAAACTTCCTTGAGTTTATCTATGATCATCATACAGAACTTGAGAAATGGCAGCAGTACTATCAAGAGCGGTTTCGTGTAAGAATTATAGAATGGCTCCGAAACAACCAATTTGATTTTGTGTTTGAAGAAGATCTTGAGATGACAAAATCAATTGTGGAAAAGCTCAAGATGAGTTTGTTTATGCCAAAAGTGCAAAAAGACTTGGCGACGCAGCGTAAGAATCTTGTCATGAAGGCCAAGACTTATTATTCAAGCGAGGCTCTAAATCCTCGTCCGAAACGAGGTCGTCCTCCGAAGCAAGTGGCAAAAGTTGAAACGGAGCCGCAGTTTTCCCAAGATATTTACACAACTGTACCAAAGCTTGCGAAGCCTTTTCTCTTTGTTCCTGACTATCATGGTGCTTCTGCCATCTTTACATTTTCTGGCAAGTTTGCCTCTGAAGCCGATTTACTTGCGCATAGACGGGCAGCGCTTGCTGGGTCTGTCAATATGGATATGCAGAATCTGCAGCAAAAGCTTGCAGCGCTTCGCGCTCTTTCAACAGCATGGAATGTTCCGACAGAAGTGGAGTTGCCAGAGCAGAACGTAGGTCCATTTGCTTTGGATGATGATAATGTAGCCTTTGCCTTAAATGGTCTGGAGCCTAAGCCCTCTCTTGAGGCAAAATCAGCGAGGCAAAAGCCGATACAAGAGCTTGGTAAGCAAGCACAACCGCCGGTAGCAAAAGCTGGGCTAGCAAAAAGCAGCCTCCCGAAACAGTCAAAGTCTGAGGCAAGTGCCTCTAAGTCCTTGAAAAAGGAACAGCCGCGCCAAGTAAGTAGGCTTGTTGCAACCAAGCCTGTAACATCCGAATCTGTAACATCCAAGTCTGTAACATCCAAGTCTGTTACATCCAAGCCTGTAACGTCCAAGTCTGTTACATCCAAGCCTGTAACGTCCAAATCTATAACATCCAAGCCTGCTGTAACATCCAAGCCTGTAACAAGTAAATCTGTTGCAAGCAAGCTTGTGCGTCCTGCCCTAAAAGCTCCTGTCATAAAAGCCGGAGGCGTAAAAAAGCAGGCAATAGACACGAAAGGGCGTACTAAAGCGCGCCTGCGGCCGCTGCCAAAAAAGGCCTCGCCACCTCCTGCTCCTACAAAAGACAAGAGTGTTGATAAAAACAAGCGCTCTTCTCTTCGCAAATTACGACGAGCCAAACGCTAAACATCTTTATGTGAAGAAAGGCGCAAAGAGGTGTATTGGTATACACCTGCTTTTTTGCACGTAGACATTAAAGTTGATTCACAGTATGAGAAAAAAAATTCATAAAAGGGTCAACCTATGTCGCGTTTGTGGGTATTTAATCAGAAGATGCAGGATAGCTGTTTTTGCGCTTTGTTAAATACCTTCTTAGCCATCCTTCTCTTTTGCAATGCAGAGGCAAGTCGTGCGTTTGGAATTCAAGGATTACCCTTGGCAATATCTACGGTGTGGCCTGCCACAGGATTTGCACTGGCAGCGCTTCTTCTGTTTGGATCCAGAGTTTGGCCTGGCATTTTTCTAGGAAATCTAGTCTACAACCTTTTGCACCTATATTTCGCGACTCAAAGCACAAGCTGCGGACTCGTTGCGGCTATTGTCATTTCTACAGGATCTCTTGCTCAGGCATTGCTTGGTGCTTTTTTGATTCGGCGGTTTTCATCGGGCGATTACTTTAGCACGGTAAAAGACACGGTCATCTTTTTGCTCTTTGGAGGTATTATTACTTGCACTGTTGCAAGTACAGTAGGTGTGATGACGCTTCAGCTTTGCAACATCGCTCCCGATGCTCCTTTCGGGTATCTATGGTTGATCTTTTGGCTTGGCGACTCAACCGGTATTTATGTAGTCACGCCATTGATCGTGATCTGGTCAATACGCAAGTCAACAGCAGGGGTGCGCTGCAAAGGTGAGCTTGCGATCATGCTCGTTTTATTTGCAGTGCTCAGTTTTTTTGTGTTTAGTAAAAGTTATCCTCTCTGGCACTTGTTCACGCCGCTTCTCATGTGGATCACCTATCGGTATGGGTTTCATGGAGCGACGCTTGGAACGTTTCTGGTGACGATTATGGCTGTGACTTGTACAGTTTTTGGATTTGGGGCCTTTACCGCCACATACTCTCATGATCCCCTTGTCATTTTGATGGGATCGCTTGGTACTATGACTGTGGTCTGTTTGTTCCTGGCGGCAGTACTGCACGAACGTGACCTTGCCTGGCGATTAGTGCCAGAAAGCGAAAGAGAGAGTCATCAGCCAATCGATAGCTATACAGAGCAGATAGAGGAGTTGGCAAGTGAAGCATTTGTCAAAGAGAGACTGGCAGCCTTTGGGCTTCTTAGTGCAGGGATTACAAAATATCTCCAAACACCTCTCAAGCATCTCAAATCAGCTCTTGGACGCGCTCAGGGGCATCTCAGACAGCTGGAAGAGTCTCATGAATTTGTGCTTATCGAATCACTGAAGCATGATCTGGTTCAAACAGAAAAATTTGAAGAGCAGGTGGGACGTATTTCAAAGGTGCTTCAAGAGCATGCGATGCTTACGGTTCCGGGAAGAATTAAGGCAACAACTGTCCATGTCAATCGTTTAGTTGAGATGTGTCTGACCTATGTCACTTCCGAAGTGGCAAAAGAGGACCCGCTGTTTACCTATACATGCAATAAAGTGTTAGATAAAAAAGCCAAGCTGCCCATCGCCTTTCCGGAACAGCTTGCGCATGCATTGATTCATCTTCTCTATAACTCACTTTATTCTATGAAAAGTAAAAAGCTGAAACAAGGCAGCAGCTACCAGCCTCTTCTTGAAGTACGCACACACGATCACGAGAGCTCTATTGATATTGTGATTGAGGATAATGGTCTTGGCATTCCTTCCGAGCATTTGGACGATATTTTCCACTCTTTTACATCGCACAAATTTTCTTCAATAGCTCCAACTGT
>CAYOTQ010000283.1:0-2974 GCA_964406915.1 uncultured bacterium | reverse complement strand
TCAGGCAGGCGGATACTTTGGCAGAGTCGCGTGTACGTAGGCAGAGCGGATAGGTCTTCAATAAAATACGCCTTTGTTCAGCAGCTTGGCCTACTACTGTATAAAACCACATTTTGCAGCGTCGGATATCCACTAAGAGATAAAAATAGAACTGTTGATTCTGTGATAAGATATTAAATGGAGTCCCTTCGGCAACTGTGGGTGGGGTATAGTTGGGGCGTTGGTTGAGACTTCTGGCGATAAAATGAAGATGCGTCTTGTGATGAGAGGCATAGTCAACAAGCCAAGCAGGCCTTCCTGACTTCCAGGATACTCGGCTTTTGTAGGCAATAGTCTCCACTATTGGAAGTGAAGAATTCGTCTGGAACAGCAGCCCTATTTGATCTGCCTCAGGAAGCGGCTGCTGGACCTCAGAAGAGACTGGCGCTGAGGCCGCCACCGACACACTTTCTTGTTTGGGTACAATTTCTTGCTTGGGTGCTGTTTGTTTGGGCACCGTTTGCTGGGGTGCTGTTTGTTGTGGCACTGTTTGCTTTGAAACCGGCGCTGGCTGCAAAGTGGCAAGATTTATTTCAATAGGCACGCTTGGGCTAGCAGCTGCTGCCTTTTCATTAGGCAGCGGTGCTACACTTTTATTTTTCTGCTTTTTAACGTATGCAGCCGCAGCAATGCCGCCAAACAACACAATCACAAGAACAAGAAAGAGCCTTGGGAGAGTCATGAGAATCCACTTATCAAACGTTAGAGGAGATTAGTTCAGACTCTATAGCGGCACGCATTTTTTTGCCAGGAGTGAATTTCACTGCATTTCTTGCAGGAATTAAAATTGGCACTGCGGCATTTTTTGGATTTCTTCCAATCTTCTGTTTGCGTTCCACAACTTCAAACACACCAAAATCACGAAACTCAAGACGATCACCATTTGAAAGATAATCTGTCATCTTATCTAAAAAGGCCTGAATCACATGACGAACGTCGTTTGGATGAATCCCCTTTTCGTGAGAGATCGAATTGATAAGCTGTTTCTTTGTAATGGTACGCTTTCCGTTTGCATCTTCTTCTTCCATAAAAGCCAAACTCCTTCTTTAAATGACAAAAACGAGCGACATTTTCATATCTCCCTGATTTACAATCAAGTAATTTCGTGAGATACTTGAACTACTGCCTTGTGTTTCTTGCCCAGCGCTATTAGTAAAAACCGTCCTCCAATAATATCCTGCTGGCATACCGTACAGTTTTCATCATCGACTTTTTTATTGTTGAGCCACACGCCTCCATTTCGAATCAATCGGCGAACTTCGCCTTTGCTTTCCATAAACTGTGCCGATACCACTATGTCGATTAATTTCTGGTCGCATACGGCAGCAAAATCCAGAGAAACAGTCGGTATATTCTTTAAAAGCTCCTGGAACATGCCTGCGTCAAGCTCACCTAGCTTTCGAGGATCAGCGCCTGGAGCCATACCGCTAGTAGCGGCAAGCGCTTTCTTGAGCCCATCAGCCCCATGCAAAAGATCGACAATTGCTCCAGCAAGCACTTTTTGCGCTGTATTTGGCATATACCCTGGCGATTGCATCTGATGTTCTAGTTCACGAATTTCACCCAATGGCAAAAAGGTAAGCATTTTGAGCAACTTGATGACATCAGCATCAGGCGTGCGGAAGAGGTACTGGTAGCACTCAAAAGGCGATAGCTTCTCAGCTGAGAGCCACACCGCTCCCTTTTCTGTTTTTCCAAATTTCTGCCCATCGCTTCGTGTAAGCAACGGAAATGTCACTCCATAGACTGACTGAGCGGCAATCTTTCGTACATAGTCGATTCCTGCTGTAATATTGCCCCACTGATCGCTTCCCCCGATCTGGACAGTGACGCCATATTTGCTGTATAGGTAGTAAAAATCATACGCTTGGAGCAGCTGATAGCTAAATTCTGTAAAGCTCATCCCCTCTTCAGACTCCATTCTCCCCTTCACGCTATCTTTGGCAAGCATCGTGCCAATTCGAAAATGCTTTCCAACATCTCGGAGGAAGGCAAGGAATGAAAAGTCTTTAAACCAGTCGTAGTTATTGACAAAAAGCGGCCTAGACATCTCTGCAGAGGAACTGAGAAGGATGGTTTCGAGATTCTTTTGAATACCTTGTAAATTGCACGCAAGCGTTGTTTCGTCAAGCAGCTGTCGTTCCTGTTTTTTTCCTGAAGGATCGCCTATCATGCCTGTAGCACCACCAACCAGAGCAACAGGGGTGTGGCCACAGCGCTGGAACCACGCCAAGCCCATAATCGCCACCATATTTCCCAGATGCAAACTATCGCTTGTGGGGTCAAATCCACAAAACACTTTCAGAGGTTTTTTCGTTAGCATATGCAGCTCTTCGCTCGTCACCGCATCCAGAAGGCCGCGACTTTTCAAAATATCTAGTACATTTTCCATTTCTACTCACCTATTTGGGATGAGAATATAGCAGAGCCTTTCTATGAACTCCAGCGCAATTGAAGGCACTCTGCACGCGATTGAAATCAATCGATTTACATTGAAAGCAATCGATTCATTATGCAAACTAAAACACTATTTTAAGTAATTATAAGGATGTAAATATGAGCATTGAATCACTACCAATTGAAATTTTGACAAATATTATTACCCGATTTAACACACACACTCTTGGACACCTCTTGGGCTGCTGCAAGACTCTAAACGGCCAAGTATTTGCAGTAATTGCTGCAAGACCGGATATCATCAGTCAAATTTGTTCGACTATTCTCTCAAAATCCAAGGCATGTCACGTGCTTGCTTTTCTTAAAAACTGTTTCCCAGCAGGAATGGTCACGAAAGTGGTGGTAGACCTTACGCTCAAGCACCCGTGGCACGACCTCCTCTCGCCAAAATTTCCAAAAGCACTTTTCAAAATGCAAACTTATGTTAAAATCAATGCGGTAGCCTTTCAATCACATTGGAAAACAGAGGAAATTTGCG
>CAYOTQ010000282.1:0-2981 GCA_964406915.1 uncultured bacterium | reverse complement strand
CGCGAAGAACTCTTTTTGTCTCAGGAAAAAGCTGCGGAGCTTGCCTCAGAGCTTGAAGAGGAAAAGAGGCATATTGAAGCAATCGACGATCCTGAAAAGCGGGCTGCTGCTTTGAAATATTTTGAAAGCAGAGGAAAACAGCTGCTTTTAGGACTGCCAGGTATTCAAGATCTTGCGATTAGTTATAATCCATCACCGCTTCAGATGTTCCAAGATATCGTTGATGAGATTGTACATACCTTGAGTGCTCTTGTAGGAGGCTATCTCAACCCAAAATGGATGAGTGGGCCAATAGGCATTATACAGGTCATCCATCATCAATGGGCGGCTGGAATAAAAGAGGCTCTTTTCTGGATGGGAGCCATCAGTTTGAATTTGGGACTGCTCAACTTGCTTCCCCTGCCGGTGCTTGATGGCGGCTACATTTGCTTGTCTCTTTTTGAAATTGCAACTGGCAAAAAATTGAAGTCAAAAACGATCGAAAAGATTGTGGTTCCTTTTGCAATTTTACTCGTGTCGTTTCTGATTTTCTTGACCTATCACGACCTGATTCGTCTTCTCGGCAACTTGATTAAGTGGTAACTATGATCGATATTAAATTACTTCGGAAGCATCCGCAAGAAATTGAAAAAAAGCTCAAATCAAAAATTGCGGATATCGACCTTGCAAAAGTCCTTGCCAGTGATACGGCTCTTCGAGAGAAAAAGACCCGTGTCGAACAGCTCAAAGCACATCGTAATGCCGTCTCTGAAAAAATAGGCATGATGAAGCGCAAAGGTGAAAATGTAGATGCTCTGATGCATGAGATGGGGGAAGCTGGAGCTGAAATTCACACACTCGATAGTGAGATTGTGCAGCTTGAAAAAGAATTCGACGACGCTATCGCTAGACTTCCAAATGTCCCCATGGATGATGTCTTGGTCTCTTTGGATCCAAAAGATAATGTCTGCATACGTACTGTTGGAGCAAAGCGTGAATTTACCTTTCCCTTTAAAAATCATCTAGAGCTTAATGAGAAATTGGAGCTTTTTGACTTCCCTCGAGGGGCAAAATTAACTGGCTCTGGCTGGCCGATCTATCGGGGTCTTGGAGCTCGCCTTGAGTGGGCCCTCATCAACTATATGCTTGACTTTCATGTAAAAGATGGCTGGCTTCAATGGATGCCTCCAATTGCTGTGAAAAGAGAGACCCTCTACGGAGCAGGGCAGCTGCCAAAGTTTGAAAATCAGCAATACCGTCTTGCAGACGAAGATCCTTCTCTCTATCTCATCCCTACTGCAGAAGTAGCCTTGAATGGTCTTTATTTAGACGAGATTTTGCCAGAAGAGATGCTTCCTCTCAAATATGTGGCGTATACACCCTGTTTTAGGAGAGAAGCCGGTGCTGCCGGAGCGCAAGAACGTGGGCTGATTCGTATGCATCAATTCAACAAAGTAGAGATGTTTTCTTTCTGTCTGCCTGAGCAAAGCCCTACGATCTTCGATGAGATGGTATCCCGTGCTGAGAAAATTCTTGAGAATTTGGAGCTACACTATCGTAGCATGTTACTAGTGACGGGAGATATGTCCTTTGCGGCCGCTAAGACTATAGATGTCGAGGTATGGCTCCCAGGGCAAAACCGCTACTATGAAGTCTCTTCTATTTCAAACTGTACTGACTATCAGGCCCGACGTTCCAAAATACGTTTTCGCAAGAAAAATGACAAACCAGAGCTGCTGCATACCTTGAATGGATCAGGTCTTGCGACCTCTCGTCTCATGGTGGCGATACTTGAAAATAACCAGCAAGAAGATGGATCTGTGACCGTTCCTAAGGTGCTCAGGCCATATCTTGGAGGGCTCGATCGACTTGTGCCTGCAAGTTGATGAATTTCTGTCACAGGATGGAACTGTTTTCGATGTCAGAAGCCCTGCCGAATATGCCCATGCTCATATTCCAGGGGCGATTTCTTTGCCCCTATTTAATGATGAAGAGCGTGCCCAGGTTGGTACCATCTATAAAAGGCAAGGCAAAGAGCCTGCTATTCGCTTGGGCATTCAACTTGTAGGCCCGAAACTTCTTACCCTCTATGATGCTGCATGTCAAAATGCAAAAATTTACTGCTGGCGTGGGGGCATGAGAAGCGGCTTTGTACGCCACTTTTTGTTTTCTACAGGCTTTCGTGCAGTGCAACTACAAGGAGGCTATAAAGCATTTCGAAGAAAAATGCTGGAGCTCTTTACTCATGACCGCTCTGTGTGTGTCATCGGCGGCTTTACAGGTTCTGGAAAAACAGAAGTCCTTGAGGCTCTCAAGAAAAGGGGCCAGCAAATCGTTGATCTGGAAGGGCTTGCCCAGCATCGCGGCAGTGTGTATGGTGCTCTTGAACACTGTCATCAACCTACAGTGGAACAGTTTGAAAATCTACTTGGAATGGCCCTTTTTTCCTCATGTTCGAATCAGCCCCTCTGGCTGGAACATGAGAGCCGATTGATCGGCAGCTGCGTAGTTCCTGGCCCCTTTTTTGAAGCAATGAAAAGAGCTCCCCTTTTCGTTATTCCCTGTAGCTTTGAAGAGCGCGTAGCCAGAATCTGCACCTTGTATGCCGATCATCCACCTGAGTTTTGGATAGCTGCAACAAAAAAATTGGAAAAACGTCTCGGAGGAGCTTGTGCCAAAGCGGTTATTGCCAAAGTACACGACTCAGATTTAGCGGGCATGATCAGACTCTTATTGCCCTATTATGATAAAGCGTACACCTTTGCAATGAGCAAGCATCCAGGGACTGTTATCCATCTTCCTGAGTATAGCTACACACCGGATCAGTGGGCAGAGCATCTTACTTCCTGTTCCTCAATATGAAGTATATGTTAAAAACAAATAAGATGAGGTGAGTATGGGTTCTGAGATCAAACGCTTTTGTAATTTTTTAGACGAAGCATGTACGGCCTGGCATGCTTGTAGCAAAATAGAGCAGCGGCTAAAAGACGCTGGTTTTATTG
>CAYOTQ010000281.1:0-2989 GCA_964406915.1 uncultured bacterium | reverse complement strand
TTGTGACACTATGACCTGCAACAAAAATCATGTAAGCGGCCAGATGAGGTGTATGCTGTACAATTGCCAGGCTGATAAGCTGAGGATCAATTTCAGTCTGATGGTTGGCAAAAAGAATCACATTTTCTTGCTTTGCAATTGTCCGATCGATTTCCTGCAAATTCTCTATGCCAAGTAATTTTGAGTGCTCGGTATCTACGAGTGGACGAACAAAATCAAGGCCAAGCTGGTAGTACTCTTGGATGGCGGTATGGTAGGCATCAAAAGAGTAGGGCTGCTTGAGCTGTCTTGCTACAACAGTCAAAAATCGAAAGAAGAGATCTTTATCGGGAAGGGGGCGTTCAGCACGGTTGGCAGCGTCCTCGTAGCTTCTGCAAAATTCTAAAAAGCCGCTTTCAATTTGGTCTGGAAGTGCAAGCTGCTTACAAAAAGAGGCAACTGCTGTGCAAAAATCTCCATGTGTCACTGCCCTTCTTATCCCTCCACTCTTTTTTGGTTGATACTGGAGAAAAACTGATAGTCGTTGATATGAATTTGATCACTTGTTTCCCAGTCAAGCCTTGCATTGAGTGATTCGGCAAGTTCTTGCAGATAGTCTTTGTCTCCATGTGACAGATAGCTGTCTAGGTGTGGGTGGACAACAAGTTTCAGTGCAAATTGCTGCTGACAGGCGATGATTTTCTTGAGATCGCGCTCAATTTCAATGGAGATGCTCTCATGAGTTTTTACATTGCCACTCCCATTGCAGTAGGGACAGCTGGTAAAGATGGTCTGTAAAAGTGAGCCTCGGCTGCGCTGGCGCGTCATTTCTACAAGGCCAAAATCGCTCATCCCGAGGATGGTGCACTTGGCAGAGTCTTCTTTCATGCATTCCTTTAGATGATCCAATACGCGGCGCTGATTTTTTCGCGAGCGCATGTCGATAAAGTCACAAATAATCAGGCCCCCAATATTGCGTAGACGCAGCTGACGTGCGATCTCTGCGGCTGCCTCAAGATTGATGCGGACTAAAGTTTCTTCCACATCTTCTGATTTGAAGTTAGTGCTGCGGCCTGAGTTGACGTCAATGGTATGCATCGCTTCTGTCTGATCAAAATAGAGATAGCCGCCGCTGCCAAGCCATATTTTTCGACGCAAGCTCTTTTCAATCTCTTTTTCCACGCTAAATCGTTCAAACATCGGCAGCTTATCGCGGTAGTATTCAATGCGTAAAGGATGCTCTGCAGCGTATGGAGCGTACAGACGCTTGCATTGCTGGTAGGTATGATAGTCATCGACAAGCAGACGATCGAGTTTCTTGTCTGCACAGAGCAAAAGAGCACGCTTGATGAGATCAGACTCTTCGTAGAGAAGCTGTGGTCCAGGTGCTTTGTTGAAATTCTCGGCAATGTTTTGCCACGTAGTCAGAAGCTCTTTTGCTTCGGCAATTAAAATATCAGCCGTGGCATTTTGGCTTGCTGTTCGGCAGATCAGACCCATATTCTGGGGCATTTCAAACGAGCGAAGAATTTTTTTGAGCCGCTCTCTACTGGCTCGATCTTCAATTTTTCGAGACACACCTCGATGAGGAGAGTTTGGCAGCAGTACAAGATAGCGCCCTGGGAGGGAAATTTTTGATGTGAGTCTGGCTCCCTTGGTACCAATAGGCTCTTTGACCACCTGGACAATCACCGATTGATCTGGCTTCAGCACTTGATCGATCTTCAGGTTTTGATTCTGTTTTGTCTCAGTGCTGAGATCAAAATCCATATCGAACATTTCTTCAAATTTCTTGATGTTTTCGATAATATCGGAAATATGGATGAAGCCGCTTTCGCCTTCGTTGATGTCGATAAAGGCTGACTGGATGTTGTGTAAAATATTGGTGACGCGGCCTTTATAGACATTTCCGGTAATTTGCCGCTCTTTTTTGCGTTCGACAGTCAGATCAAAGAGTGTGCCATGTTTCAGATGGGCGAGGCGCAATTCCTTTGATTCGATGTTTAAGAGTAATTCTTGCATGTATTCCTCATTCTAGAAAAAAAATGATATCATTCCGAGAGCTAAATCTCAAACATTTTTAGAGCTCTTTTCGGTTGTGTTTTATTGTTGCCCGTCTGAAAATCGCCACGCAACAACCCAAGGACGTATAATGACTACGTGTATGACAATGAAACGGCTTTTAGCAGCTGTTGTTTTTCTATCAAATATGCTCAATCCTGTATGTGCGTTTGCTCATGAAAATGAAGCTTCTCTTCCTGTAGAGCCAGAAATTGAGTATCACACAAACAGTGTGATTGATGCTCCTTGCCGTAAAATAGTGGGCGTAGGGGCCGGAATCGCGGGCTTAATGAATGCCTATCTGACTTTCAAGGATGCCCAAAAGCAAGGCAAGAGACTTCAATATGTGATTTATGAGAAAAACCTCAAGCTTTCAGATACGACAATTACAAATATCGTCCCAAGCTTCACCCCCGATGAAATATTATCCGTTGTACCACGGGGCAAAGCGCTTGTAGAGAAACTGAAACTGCGATTTGATGAGCCGGGTGGAATACGTGTGGACGATGTTCCTGGCATCGAAGGCTCTCCTGTTTCTGATCAGTTTATTCAATCAGTTGAGCGATATAGTGCTGATGAAGAGGGTCACAACGAGCGTACCAAAACACTTCTTGCTCTTGGCAAGATGAGCATGGATCTCTGGCAGCAAATCTATGATGAAGCAGATGAGGAGCTCAAAACGATTTTGCAAGAGTCCAATTTTAATCCTTGTCGTGAGCCACGGTTGGAAAAACGTCAACTCCACGACGGCTATCGCATTGATTTGATTTACAATGTGCCAAATGCCGAGCAGCGTGCGCTTGGTATGAAGAGCGATTATGAGACTTTAGGCTATCAGCACTGCGCATTACTTTCTCCAAAGGAAGTGTGCGAGCTAGATCCATTTTTGTCCAAGTTTTGTGTGCAGCATACCTTTGTTGATGAAACGACTGGCGAGCGGCGTTGGAAT
>CAYOTQ010000280.1:0-3002 GCA_964406915.1 uncultured bacterium | reverse complement strand
ACCTCAATACGGTCAATGACGATATCGACATCATGAGACGTACTTTTATCAAGCTCGATCTCTTCATCAAGAAGGTGAATGACATGATCGATCCGCACGCGTGTGAAGCCTTTTTTCGCAATAGCCTCAAAATCATCTTTGAATTCTCCCTTTTTGCCTCGTGCATAGGGGGCTAAAATGATGAGCTTGCTGCCGGCTGGCCGGAAGAGAACTTCTTCTAGGATCTCTTCTTTACTTCGTGCACGTACAGGTTCCTGACTGATGGGGCAGTAGGCAGTAGCGGCTCTTGCCCAGAGGACACGAAAGTAGTCATAGATTTCAGTGAGAGTAGCCACTGTCGAACGAGGGTTCTTTCCGATCGATTTTTGTTCGATAGAAATTGTCGGAGTAATGCCAGATGCCATGTCAAGATCAGGTTTCGGCAGCCCCTCTAAAAACCGACGTGCATGCTGCGACAGTGATTCTACATAGCGGCGCTGGCCTTCTACATAAATAGTGTCGAAGGCAAGAGAGGTTTTTCCTGACCCTGAGACGCCAGTAAAGCAAATCAGTTGACGCGGCTCAAGAGAGAGTGAGACCGATTTGAGATTGTGGACACGTACGTTGGTGAGATGGATGGTTTGCTCAGACATGTCAGGATTATATTGAAAAGAAACTCTTCTATCAAGTACTGAATAGAAAAAGGGAGAGCAGGGTATGCCAGTAGATTTTTCAAGTGCGATGCGAGATCTCAATACATTCAGCAATTTGGATGCAAGTAGTGCTCTCAATATAAAAAAGGGCATGTTTAAAGCCATACACAAGCCTATCATCTGGTTGAAAAAGCCTGACCCTACTGCCATCAAAGAGCAGGTGAAACAATTTTCATCCGACTTTATCGAACATACAGAAAGTCAATTAGAGAAGGCCAAGAAAGCCGACGGTACTGTGAAGGAAAAAATCTTTAGAGAGCAGCTCACCTTGCACAATCAACTGAAATTCGCAATGCATGGCAAACAAGCAGGAGGCGGGCTTGTTGGCCTGGCAGCGTCAATGCAAGAGGGTAACGTGGTCCTTCAGTCTATCCAAGCGATGTGGAACACAAATACTGATACGCTCCGCCAGCTTTATGATCTACTTCCAACAAAACCAGAAACTCAACAAGAATTCCAAAAGCAAATTTCAGCCGAAAAAGAGCTGACAGATAAACCGGTCTGTCCAGAAGAAGCGTATACACAAGAAGAATGGTCGCAAGCAGAAGATATTGGCCGCCTACTGCAAAAAGAACCCATCAGTGATTTGAAGATGGGTAAATACAAAGTCAGCCTCTTTTTTAATGAAGTAGTGAAGTTTCTGGATGAAATGAGAGTCAAAGTCGTCGGGGTGTTCGGTAAAAAGATAGATGAGTCTTTTCATTGGTGGGACCGGATTTTTACTAACGGCAAAGGGGCGCAGCTTTTTCTGGGAGCTCTCCCCTTAAAAGAGGGAAGCATAGGACGTTCTGGAAGAAATGACCTTGAGGCAATCAAAGCTCAGCTGGGTAATAACTGCGCGGTATTAAGCGTCACAGAAGTGTTTGAAAATACCTCGGATGGGTTGCTTACTTCTGCTGTCACTCCTGAAGATTGGAAGAAAGCAGGCATCAAACAGCTCCAGCTGCCAACGCCTGATTTTGAGACTATTCCTATAGAGACGATTTGCAGGGGGGTAGAATTTATCAGTGAGAATTTAGAGGCAGGGCGAAGTGTCTATGTACATTGCAAAGCAGGAAGAGCAAGAAGCGCGCTGATTGAAATGTGCTATCTGATAAAGTATCAAGGAATGAATCCTGATGAGGCGTATAAGCAAATTACAGACAATCGCATGCAGGCCGGATTTCTGCCAAAAAGTAGAAAATGGGCAAGTCTTGAGCTTTTCTACCAGATGTATGGCAGTGATGAGACAAAAAAGGCAAGACCTGTGCAACAAGAGAAGATTGATCGATTGAAAAAGTAATCACACATGCGGTTTTTTCTTCTTTTTGTCTTTTTATTAAGCGCTCCATATGTCCACGATCGTACCAACGTCCTTTCTCAAAAAGAACAGCAATTCTTAAATGAACGACTCAAAGAGTTGGATGAACAGGAGGGAGTGTCGCTAGTTGTGGTCGTTATTCAAAGTCTGTTGGATAAACCAATTGAAGATGTGGCGCAGTACTATGTGAATCACCTACAGGTAGGCCATAAGGGACGTTCTAGAGGAATTTTGCTATTACTGGCAACTGAGCAAAAGCGCTCTTTTATAGACTTAGGCTATGGATTGGATGGGGATATTGACCCGCCAGCTGCCACAATAATTTGTCAGCAAAGCATTGATCCACTGCTTCAAAAGGGGCAAGTAGAAGCCGCTGTAGTTGGCGGCATTCAAGCAATTTTGCATCTGTTTGGAAAAACTCTTGATAGAGAAGAGTCTCCAACTGTTTTGCGTGCCTGGTATCACATGTCGGTATATCTTTTTGTCATTTCAGTGATTCTTCTCTTCTTTGTAGCTCGGCTTGCCCCTACCAAACTCTGGTGGCTCTCTCCTCTTATTGGTTTAGGTATCGGAAGCACCCAAAGTTTTGGCCTTGCCTGCGCTCTTATGGCCTTAGGGATTTGTATGGTCATGATCTGCTTTCTGATTCGCCAATATTACAAACTCTGATACTATTTATATTCGCAAACTACAACATCTCAAAGGAGCGAATATATGCAGCCAATTGAAGTACATCCCGCTCAAACAGTATCAGACGTATTTAATGCCACTGTTCAAAATTACGGCTCTCGTATAGCGATTCGTCAAACGGTCCCAAAATTAGCAACAGATCCTAATGCCGAGACGTTTGCTGAGAAATTTGAGCAAATTTCTTATACCTGGAACGACTATAATCAACATGCGCGCCGATTTGCAAAAGCGGTGATGGCAGAAGGGGTGGATTCTGGACGAGTCATTACTATCCAGGGCTCGAATTCAGCTCACTGGCTGTTTGCCAATGTGGGGACTAT
>CAYOTQ010000279.1:0-3004 GCA_964406915.1 uncultured bacterium | reverse complement strand
CCGCTTAAAAGAACTCATACTCAAGCACTATACCAATTTGCAAAGCAGCTTCAATAGCAGCGCTATGAGATATGCGTCCAATTTTGCTGCAAGCAGCCTCTCAGCAGCTGGAAAAATACAGTATGCCTGGTATGGCCTTGAGTATTTTTATAATGTCAAAAAACTGGCCCTCAATATTCATAATGAGCTCGACTGGCTCATCCAGCAGCTTGAAAGAATGCAAAAGCTGCTGCTATGCACCAGAAGCCCGCATCTTGTCCTCACCTGCAATGAGGCAGAGCTTGTAAAATACCAGGAGCAAGGCTTTGAAGGACTTGAAGGACTTCCGCAGCAATCCTTTACGCCATTTTGCAGCCAATTTTCTCTTGAAAAGATGAGTCCTCAAGGACGCATTATTGCCTCTCCTGTGGCCTTCACAAGCGCTGTATTTAAAGGCCCTTCATATGCCAATCCAGACGCTGCCCTCGTTTGCTTAGCTGCCAATCTTTTCGACAGTCTGACGATCCACAAACGCGTCAGGGAGCAAGGCGGTGCCTATGGTGCTGGCAGCTCTCCAATTCCTATGTGTGCCACTTTTGCCTTCTATTCCTACCGAGATCCTAACATCGTCTCTACGATCAAAGCCTTTGATGAAGCGATGCATACAGTGATTGCCGGCAACTTTGATGAAGAAAACCTTGAAGAAGCAAAATTGGAATTGATTCAAAATCTCGATACTCCAATTGCCCCTGGAAGTAGAGCTGAAATTGCCTATACCTGGTGGCGAGAAGGAAAATCTCTAGAGACACGCCAAGCCTTTCGCGATATACTGCTCACAGCCACAAAAGATGAGATTAGAAGAGCCGTCAAGAGCCATATCTTGCCAGCTTTCAAAGAAGCGACATTTGTCTCTTTTGCCGGCAAAGAACTCCTTGAAAAAGAAAATAAAAGACTTGAAACACATGTCATGCCCTATCTTTCACCATTTCACATTGAGAAGATATGACAAAGCTAGAAAATTACAAAAAATTATTTGAAAACTCTACGAAAGAACTTGAAGCGCTCTATTTTGACTTCTTGCGCTTCCCCACCATCAGCGCCGACCCTGCCTACCAGCCGGAGCTGCAAAAATGCGCCAACTGGCTTGAAAAGCAACTGGTACAGATCGGTTTTGAAGTAGAGCAGTGGAATAAAGAGCAAGCGCCGGTGATCATCGCCTCCAACTGCAAAGCAGGCAGCGATAAGCCTACTCTTCTCATCTATAACCACTACGACGTACAGCCTGTGGACCCGCTTGAACTTTGGGACTCTCCACCTTTTGAGCCAAAAAAAGAGGGAGAGATGGTCATTGCTCGCGGGGCACAGGATAACAAAGGGCAATGTTTTTATGTGCTTGCTGCTCTGAAGCTCCTTATGAGAGCAGAGGGCAAGCTGCCGATCAATGTCAAATTATGTATTGAAGGACAGGAAGAGTCTGGCAGCAGCGCCCTCTCAGCTCTTCTCAAAGACACAACGAGACATCAATCTCTGCAAAAATCCCTGCAAGCCGACTACCTGCTCATCGCTGATGTAGGCATGAAAAATGCCCATACACCTGCCATCACCCTGGGCACTCGCGGCCTTGCCGCCTATACAATAGAGCTCCAAGGCTCTCATACCGACCTTCACTCAGGATGCTGGGGTGGCATTGCCTACAATCCTCTGCATGCTCTTGTAGAAATTCTCTCTTCCCTTCGCGACAGCTCCGGGCATATCACTATTCCGGGCTTTTATGATGCGGTCAGTCAACCCTCATCTGATGAACTAGCCTCCATTTCCCTCGACTTTGATGAGAAGTCGGCTATGGCTGATTTTGGCCTTGTGCCAACGGGGGGAGAAAAGAGCTTTTCTCCGCTTGAGCGCGCCTGGCTCAGACCCACCTTAGAACTCAACGGCATCACCGGAGGCTATGGAGGACCGGGTACAAAGACAGTGATTCCCGCTAAAGCTCAGGCTAAACTCTCCTGCCGCCTGGTCCCTAATCAAGATCCCTATGCCATCAGCCAATTGATTAAGCGGCATATCGAATCACTAGCGCCTGCCGGCATTGAGGTCACCTGCATCGTTCATGATTCTATGGGCAAGCCCATACGCACAAGCCCTCGCTGTCCATTGATTCAGGCACTCTCACACGCCTGCCAAGTTGTCTTTGGCAAGCAAGCCGAATATATCTATGAAGGCGCCTCTATTCCAATTACTGCCGAACTGCAAGAAGCCAGCCACTCTCAAGTGGTTCTTTTTGGCCTTGGCTTAGCTACAGACAAAATCCATGCCCCAAATGAATGTTTCGGCTGGGACAGGATCGAAAAAGGTTGTCTGATTCTCTGTGAAACGTTGCAAACATTAGGCCAGTAGACCATGAAAAAGCTTATCGATGGAATTGTTGAATTTCGGAAAAATCTCACCCAAGATCATCGTGAACTGTTTGCCCAGCTCGCATTAGGACAAAAACCAGACGCCCTTTTTATAGCCTGTTCAGATAGTCGCGTGGTGCCAAATCTCTTTGCTTCCACGAATCCCGGCGATTTGTTTGTGCTCCGAAATGTAGGCAATATGATCCCCCCTGTTTCTACTTCTCTTGATGATGCCAGCGCGGCCGCTGTTTTAGAATTTGCAGTCATTGGCCTCAATGTTGCTGATATTATCATTTGCGGCCACTCAGAGTGTGGAGCGATGCAACTTCTCTCAGATGGTACCGTAGAAGAGATGTGCTGCCCACACCTGACATCCTGGCTGCAGCTCGGCCAGGATTCGCTGCGGCAAGTGCAAAACGGCCGCATCCTCAACCCTCATCTGTCGCTGCATAACCAGCTGTCGCAAGTCAACGTTCTGCAGCAGATACAGCATGTGGCCAGCTACCCCTTTGTCCGTGAACGGCTAGAAAAAAAGCGCCTGCGTATTCATGGATGGTGGTTTGATATTGCGCATGCCGATGTCTATTGCTATGAAAAGGCTGTAGATGCTTTTGTGGTAATTGACGACGAAG
>CAYOTQ010000278.1:0-3010 GCA_964406915.1 uncultured bacterium | reverse complement strand
CAGAGCGGCGAACACCTGTTAGTGCAAGACAAAGCCCTGATTGAAAAGTTGGCACCTCTTGGCGTGGCACAAATTCTTGGGAAAATTTTTTGAACCATTCTTGCCAATCTATAAGAGCTTTGAGTAAATTGCCACGTGTGATCATATCCTAAAATTAATCGACACATCGATTAAAAGCAATGAAAATTAATCGGTATGTTGTGTAAATCAGTCGAAGGGAGCATATAGAATGAAGAGAACTTATACAATATAAAACAGCGCTCTCTGCACTTGCTCAAGCGCAAGAGCTTTCACGTTGATTGGATATTGCTTTCTTAAAGACTGTCGCTTGGGTTTAAAACAATTCCCAATTTCCATGCTTCTTTTCATCTACAAATTGCTTTATAGTTGCTCGATCCACCGCTGTAAGAGGATTTTTTACAGCTAAGATATGGGTGCTGATACAATTCCACTCAGGTCTGCCTAATACTTTGATAATAACGAATACTGCTCGTTGCTTTTCCTCACTATTCTCTACTCTCTTTGCCCGAATTGCCACAAGCTCCATTCCGCGGCCGTCTACACCACGCATTATAGCGGCGTGCATCTCTTCTATTTTTATCAAATCTACAAATCCTGGATATATCTTCATTCGATCGATCACGGGCAGGGTATCAAAAACTGCCTCTCCTCCAAAAATAGTGGTGATTTCTTTTCGACTTGCCGCATACTTTTGTCGCTCGTGATAATAGAATAGCGCCCGTATATTTTCGTGTTGCTTATCGATCTTTTCACGCTGTTCTTGTTTCAAGGCACGTAAGCGCCTGAGGTTGTCAGCAAGACAAAATTGTCTGCTGGATTCATGGATAATACAAGAAAATGTCCAGGAAAAAATGGTGTGCATACAGTTGAAAATGCATCGAGGTAAAAAAGAAAAAATACGACAAGTACTTGATAGTATTCTCTGAAAAATGGAGGATTCGCAGATTTGAAAGACCATATATCCAAGTAGAGAAGATCGAGCAGAATGCAAGTCTTGCTTAGCAACTTTAATCTGGCTCTTCAACTGACATAGCAGGGGATCTTCAGCGCGACTTTTAAGGATACTTAGGAACACGTTTTTTGCTTGTAGGCTATGTGGTGACCAAAGATCTTCGTTGGTGTCAATAATAGCTCTAAACGACGTACAAACTGCTCTGCAGACAACCAACTCTTTGTCATTCAATTTTGACAAAATGCGAGATACTAGTACTTCTTCTGGGAGAGTGAAAGGGAGGCTTAGAACCATGCATATTCTCCTAATTGTAGCTAGGAAACAAAGTAATGAATCCTGTTTTTTATAAATAGCCTGTGGAGGGGGGGGGGATTGTAGCATAACATGACTCGCTGTGTCGATGAAAAATGCCCAAAGTAATTGACCGCTAGCAATAGCACAGAACTCTCTGCAATCGTTCAGTCGCCAGAACTTTCATATTGAAATGTGTTGTCGCTATTTACTGGAAAGATCGCAAGCTCATACAATGCCATGCGTATTTAACAAGCGAGGTTGCATGTCTCACGTATATATCTCTACTCTCTTGAGCGTTGTCTGTTTTTTCGTATGTAAACTGCAAGCGCTTGAAGTTGAAATGTTTTATGAAAATGACCATATTTCAGTCGCAAAAGTCACTTTGGCTCCTCATGAAGAAGTAGGGCTTCATCGCGATGTCAATCCTCAACTCGTTGTGGTTCTGCAAGGTGGTACAGTCACTCGTCTAGAAGCCGATGGGCGAACGACAGATGTCTTGTTTCCGACAGGGAAGCTTATTTTTCGCAATGCTGATCCTGAAGGTGAGCTGCATAGAACTGTGAACCCATCTGATGCGCCAATCGAACTCTTTGTCGTGCAGCTTAAGAAAACAGAAAATCTCTCGGCCAAGCTAAGAGAAGCTGCAAATGCCTACGTACAGTTTATCAACCGATTAAGCCAAGGAGAAGAGTTTGATCAATTTACTGCTGCAAAGACACTTCTTAGTCCAGGATGTAGAAAAATTTTTAACGGACATCTGATCACTTCTAGTGCTGATGAATTTGTACAAGATCTTCTTTGCGTCTATAAAACACACGGCCCATGGACCATTCGGCCGGAAGATATCATTGTCTCTCTAGAGAGCAATACAGCGGTACTGAGGCTGTTGGTAGATATGGAAGCTGATGGAAAATTTACAGAAATTCTCCTCTTGAAATTTGATCAAAACCATCTCATCGATGAAATCAATATAGTCTTTAATAAAGTCGAAGAAGGGTACGGTTTTAGCACACGTTAATATGTCCAGAAAAAAGATCGCCATCATTGGCGCCGGAATTTCAGGCCTCTCCCTTGCCTGGTTTTTGAATAAAAAATCTCCAGACGCCTACGACATTTTTCTTTTTGAAGAAAAAGAACGTGTAGGCGGTTGGATGCATACGCATAGGCACAATGGGCACGCATTTGAGTTGGGACCGCGAACGCTGCGTCCCTCTGACTGCCTCCTCCAATTAATTGAAGATCTTGGCATTCAGGATGCAATTGTGCGGCCACAGCCTTATGTCAAGACACGATATCTAGCTCACGAAGGCAAGCTCCGGAAGCTACCCGGTAGCCTCGTAGAGATTGTTACCTCTCCTTTAGGCCGCATCATACTCAAAGGCGTGGTCCGTAGTCTTTTTTTTCGCCCCCAGGGGCAAAAAGATCTGAGTGTGTCGGCCTTTTTTCAGCAGCGTTATGGAAAGGAGTTTACTGCCGCTTGTATAGATCCACTCACGGCAGGGATCTATGCAGCAGCGCCACAGGCACTTTCGATGCAAAGCTGTTTTCCCGATCTCTTTTACAACAAAGGAGGGCTATTTTCCTCCAGACAAAAAGGCCTCCAACTCTTCTCCTTCCAAGAAGGCATGGGATTTTTGCCGCAAATATTGGCCAGCAAACTACACGCCTCAATCTATCTGAATACTGCTGTGAGGGTGATTCATTCAGATGGAAACAACGTGATTGTAGATACAGATCACAAGG
>CAYOTQ010000277.1:0-3037 GCA_964406915.1 uncultured bacterium | reverse complement strand
AACGGAACGATCTTTTTGTGAAAACATAATGGTGTAGCCTTGTGTAAGAACGCTCTTCGGAATGAGAGAATCCAGGTGATAGGCAAGATCGCTAAATTCTTTTTTTTTGGCAGCAAATAACTTGGTTGTAAGAAGAGGTATCTGCTTTTCAAACTGGGGATAGCCAAAAGCTTTTTTGCGAAGCTGCTGCTGCGTTGTCCAGCGTTTGTGTAAGAGTTCATGGCTTTGCAACAGTTTGGCTCGTTTTTCATCAAAATATCGACAAAAAGTAGTCTCTATCTGTGCGTGGAGCTGAAGTAGCTGCTGTCTGGTCAGGCGTATACGCACGCTAGGACGTGCCTGAAGCATACCTCTTTTTATGCGGGCAGCTTCCTGCCTGCGTTCTGCAAGATAGTGGCCTATCGACTTATCCAATCCTTCATTACATTCATCGAGTTGCTGCATATAGCTGCCAAGAAAGGCGGTCGGAGATGTAAAGAGGGGGTGGCGTGTGAGCTTATGCAGCTGTTGCTTATAGGCAGCCAGATATTTCAGAAGGTATTGGTTGATATGCTTGTGTATCTTTTCCAATCTACCAAGCAGCACTTCTGTTTCGTGAGAGATTAATTCTGCAGCAGCAGAGGGTGTTGGGGCTCTGACATCAGCCACAAAGTCAGAAAGAGAAGTGTCGGTTTCATGGCCTACAGCAGAGACGATGGGGATTTTACTTTGGTAGATGGCGTGCGCAACCAGCTCGCTGTTAAATGGCGCAAGATCCTCAAAGCTGCCACCACCGCGGCACACAACAATGAGATCGACTAATTGGTGTTGGTTGAATTGACAGATCGCCTGAGCGATCTCTTCTGCTGCTCCCTCTCCCTGCACGCGTACAGGGTTCAGGATCACATGAAAACCTCTCAGCCGCCGGCCTAAAATATTGAGGATATCTTGAATGACAGCTCCCGTTGGACTGGTGACAATGCCGATTCGTTTGGGAAATCGAGGTAACGGGCGTTTTCGCTCAGCGTCAAAATAGCCAAGCTGCTGCAACTTCTGTTTGAGGAGCTCTAATTTGAGAAGCTGCTCTCCGCGGCCGACATGCGACAGCTCCCGGACGATGAGCTGGTAGGAGCCCTTTGGAAGCCAAACATTAAGCTCTCCTCTCAGCAGTACTTGGTCGCCTACTTTTGGCAAGAGCGTCATTTTTCCAAGGTCTGCTCTAAATGCCACGCAGGCAAGTTGGGCATATTCGTCTTTGATAGAAAAATAGAGGTGACCAGAAGACTGCAGCTTCAAATTTGATACCTCTCCTTTGACCCATACCAGTGGAAAAGTGGATTCAAGCTGCAATTTAATGGCTTGGGTGAGTTGAGAAACTGTGAGTACAAGAGGGCGCGGCTCTGCTGTCATGTATCTACTATATACAGAAAGCAGATTTTTGTTATAGTGCAGCCACAAACCGGAGTTCATTCATGGCAAAAGAACGCACGCGCCCTTGTATTATTGCAGGCAACTGGAAGATGTATAAAACAATCGATCAAGCTCTGAGCTTTATCAGTGAGGTCGCTCCTATTGCAGAAAACAGTCCTTGCCAGGTGCTTCTTGCCGTCCCTTATACAGCCATAAAGCCGGTGTCAGATAAAGCCAAAGACTCCAAGATCACCATAGGTGCGCAAAACATGAATGACGCATCCGAAGGCGCTTTTACAGGCGAGGTTGCGGGTATAATGCTGAAAGAGGCTGGCGCTGAGTTTGTCATACTTGGACACTCTGAAAGACGCCAGTGGTTTCATGAATCAAATGATTTTGTAAACAAAAAAGTCCAGCGAGCTTTAGGATGTGGGCTAAGGCCTCTTTTGTGTGTTGGAGAGACGTATGAAGAACATCAAGATAAGCAGTCCCAAGCGGTTGTAAAGAGCCAGATTGAAGAGTGTCTTGCGGGAATAGATAAAAGCGCAAGCGAATCGCTTATCATTGCCTATGAGCCTCGTTGGGCAATAGGCTCCGGTCTTGCGGCAACAAGCGATGTTGTACAGGAGATGCACCAGTATATTCAACAGATACTTGCTGCAATGTGGACAGAAAAAGAGGCCAGAAAGGTCCCGATTTTATATGGCGGTTCTGTCTCTGAAAGCAATGCGCGTCAGTTTCTTTCCACAGAAGGAATCGATGGTCTTTTAATAGGATCTGCTTCACTTCGTGCAGAAACATTTGCAAAAATTATTGCTATGAGCCAAAATGTGTGATTGTCACTTGTCTTAACGTAGGAACGCTATGTCATTTTTGTACTTTTTTTCGATCGCCTGTTTTCTCTTCTTTTGCCTTATTCTCTGTTTTGTCATTCTCATTCAAGAAGGCAAGGGCGGGGGGCTTGGTACGTCATTTGGAAGCGGCGATTCTTCAGATTCTCTATTTGGTACATCGACACCAGAAATCTTGAAAAAAGTCACCTCGTGGCTTGCTGTCATTTTTGTCGCTTTTTGCCTGCTGCTCTCTTTTTGGACAGCCTCTCTTGCACGTCATAAAATCAATGCGTTTTCTACGGAGCAACAAGAAGAAATCCAGCAGTAATTTTTTATCACTTCATAAAACCATCAAGATACTCATGCTGTGTGTGAGTATCTTGATGGTTTTTGCTTTTTTTATTCTCTGGCCTCTTTCTTTGTAGAAAATTGCGTTTGGGTGTATAATAGGGGTGACGTGGAGGCTCTATGACCAAGGGCATACGTAAATCCAGGCGAGCACATCCCGCCCGAAAGAGGCGTTATGTAAAGCGCAAGCTGCAAAATTGTCAGCGTACGGGTTCTTTAGATTCAGATTCTTTGCATACGGGTTCTTTGCATACAAGTTCTTTACATACAGATTCTTGGCGCGGTGTGGATAATACCCGCGATCTGGATACGGTTCTTGAACAAACCAAGCTGTTTCAGGAAGTGCTGGGCTTTTCCAATGAGAACATGCCACCGCTCTTTGAACGGGCGATAGGGCTGCTCCAGACACATCGCACAGAGGAGGCAATAGCTGCCTTTTCATTTTTGACACGGCTGAATCCTTATGT
>CAYOTQ010000276.1:0-3046 GCA_964406915.1 uncultured bacterium | reverse complement strand
AGCACCCGGAGCATCAAAGATAATAAATGAGCCGTTACGCAGGCGAATAAATCCATGCTTCACATTACTTGAGTCAACCGTGTTGCCTGTAATGACATTTTCTGAGTTGAGACAACAAGGGAAAGTGCCGTTATCAGCACCTGGAGCGTCAAAAGTAATAATTGTTGTCTCAGCAAGAGCTGTAGAACCCCAAAGCGCCACAACAAAGAGCATGGCGAGTTTGTGCATCATTGCTTTCATAGTTTCTCCTTATGAAAAAACTACTTGTATCCCTTTGGAACTTTTAACAAAAGCATTTTTTTAATGAGGCGGTTCATCAATAGAACACAGTCTTCTATGAAGGATTAAGAGCAATAATCATACAATCATCTAATTTTGGATCATGAGAGGATTGATGGTACTTACTATCGCACAGCGACCTTCGATAAGCGGTTACTATTTTGATATAGGCGTTCAGCCTTCGCACCACACTTTCTGGGTTGATAAACCCCTCTTTGATATCAGGAATTGATTTTATGAATGTCTGGAGCTCTGTCAGAGATGGTAGCTGCACACACTTTCGCTCCCATGAGCGATCAAGCCTTAGCAATGTCTCGAGAGGGTAATCAAAAATCGAAGAGAAGGCAACAAGGGTAATAATTTCGCAAAACTCTTCTTCGCGGACATTCTTTGTAAGACCGTGTGTTGCCAGGATAAGAATGTCATTTTCTTGGACTTCTTTTATGCAGGTGAAGAGATCGTCTGTATAACTCTCTCTGGCACTACTAGAAAGAGAGCAGCCTGGATAGGCTACAGAGGACACTAATTCTCCTCCGAAAAGTTGGGCTTTTCTTTTGCTTGTACGAAGGTGGAGCACACTACAGTCTCCAAGAACAGCCACCTGCGCAAGCAGTTTGCTTGAATCTAGTGCCACGCAATTGACAACTGCTGCCGTTGTGCTTCCAAGGCCTTTGTATGGCCACCCACGAAAAAGATCTTTTTCCCAGGCACGCGATAGCGATGTAGAGATTCCATTAAAAAATGAGGCCGCTTCCTTATCAATAGAATCGTGGAGCGTGTGAAATTTTGAGGTGGCAGAGCTAAATTCTTTGAGAGCGGCGTTGGCAACAAGCTGTGCGACAAATGCACTAAAGCAGCCTTCTTTATTGATTCCATCACAGATCACGGCGCCATTTGTGCCATCTGTTTTGGTAAAAAAACAACCCCTGTCGGCATTTACAAACTCCGTAAGATCGTCGCCAATATGATACTCACTGTCGTATGTAGAATCGTGGCAATAGGCACAAGAGCCATCTTCGGAAACAGAAAACCCTTGAGATCCGAGCTGCTTGTGCAGCGTAGCACTCTTGGCAGCTGTTTTTTGCAGGGTGTCAAATGTATGCATCGGCAGGTCGGTAATAGCGTAACGCGCAGCGACTGAATCATCTAACACAAATTGAGGAAAATGCTGAGAGAGTGCGGCAAAGTTATTCATAAGAAAGTTATTGATGAATATCTTTATCAATAGCGATGTAAACCTTGACCTCTGGGTTTTTTTGAGGGTGAAAATCAGCAGGATAAATTTCAAAATCGCTCGTATAAGAGCGTGGAAGGTCTGCCATCCACACAGACTGCCAGGCGGCAATTAAGCCCTGGGGAAACTCTCCTGCGGTGGTAAAAACGGCATATTTTGATGCCGGAATCTCTTTGCCGACCAACCCTTCAGGTATTTCATCTAAACTCGACACAACGCACCCCAAAATCCAGGTATAAGGCTTTGTATAATCGCCCTCGTAATCTGTGTAGAGAGCAAGAATATTTCCATCAACTTTGTTTGGAATTTTTGCCGGAATATTCTCAGAAAAAAACCTCTCTTTATGCTTTGGCATAGCAAGGGAACACTCTTCGTTATTGGTTCTGAGAGCAAGACCAACGAAAAATTTTTTCGCCGCTGTTTCAACTATATATCCCATGTTATACTCCGACAGTAGAAAAGAGGTTTTTTTGTCCCCACACACGCTCATGCAATTTTTCATTATTCTTGAGAAGAGCTTGCATAGGCTCATCAAAAGCCAGTTGACTGTCTCTATAGTGGTGCATGGTTGAGTGAACATAAGCAATGTCTTTGATTTCAACAAAAGAGCCGTCAACAAACTTTCTTACCCACCCAGCACCCTCTACAAGATTGTCCACGATGGCATCGCTGAGTGATTCCACAAAAGGATGGACCCAATTCTCCACAGAGATGTCAAGAAGTGTTGTTTTGCTTTTATTATAATGAGAGTCTTTGGGAGCTAAGGTGATGATAGGGATTTTATTTATCTTGGCCCACATCATTTCAGCCCCAACACCTAGCCCTCGACGGTCTCTTGCGTCGACAAACACGAGATCACTGCAAAAGACCTGGGTCATATCGCGACCAAACACCGAGCGTTGATCAGAAAGATTATCTGATCGAAAGGCTGGGTTAAGAAATGAGACATCATACTCGGGCAAACATTCTTTTAGCAGGCGCATGTCTTCGTCTGTCCAAAAAGATTCATGTGCATTTTCATGGCCTTTTTTGATACTGCCAGCCAAATACATAGAAATTTTTGTCTTCATAACAGCCTTTTGGGTGCAACGCCTTCTAAGAGACTGTGTAGTCACAGCCCTTCTTTTATTTCCCAAAAACTGTAGCACAATTGAAGTCTTTGTGTACATGAGATCCACGCAGGATCCATATACAGTAAATCTCGTGGGTATCCTCTAGATAAACTGTTGATTTGGACAACCTGTTGATTTGGATAAACCGTTGATTTGGATAACCTGTCGATATCTCTCCAAACTTCCCACATTTTTGAGCAAAAATCCAAACTATTGACAACAACCCCTACTCATCGACACGACTATCTTCAAGTTATGAACATTCAAAAATTGTGGGAATTTAGGGGGTTATCAACAGACCCACAACACCTAAAGAAGAAGACAAAGAACTTTTCATTTATTAATTCTTCTTTGTGTGTGTTGTGGGAAGTGTTGACGGGAAGCAGTCTTTGGAGCTTTATCGCGTCTGAATCGGTATTGG
>CAYOTQ010000275.1:0-3054 GCA_964406915.1 uncultured bacterium | reverse complement strand
ACCACTGCACTTCATTGACAGACTCTTTTATCCAGACAGCCTTGTCAAAAAATGGCTCTATACGTACAGATGAAGGCAGCTCACTCTGAAGTGTGGCAATGGAGCGTCTGACAGCTTTTGAGATCGCAATCGTGTTGGCGCCGCGGTTTTTTTGCACAGCCATACACACTGTAGGCTGGCTTGAGTCCTTGGTCAGAAAGAAGCAGACAAAATCTTTTGTCGACTGTTCAGAAATTTCTCCAATATCTTTCAAACGAACATTAGAGGTCCCTACATAAATATTTTCCAGCTCTTTTGCAGCCTGTATTTTGCCCGACAGTTCAATAGCAAGCGTTCGTGTGCTTGTCTCAATACTTCCCAGTGCCAGCTCCTGTGTTTTGGTTTTGACTGCCTGGATGACTTGATTAAAGCCAATACCTCGCGAGGCCATAAGTTCTGGGTTAAGGCGCAGCCACACAGACTTTGGCGATCCAAATACCTGGATCTGTGCTATCCCATCAATTCGGCTCAGACGGGGAATAATATGGGTATCGGCAATATTGCGTAGCTCCCCAGTTTGTAGCTGTGTTGAGGAGAGCGTAAGAAACATAATAGGTTCATCAGAGCCTTCGCGAAGATAGTAGGCAGGATCAGCGTCTATCTCTTCCGGCAAGTCATTGCGTACTCTATTGAGAACGACCTGCACTTCTCTGGCAGCCTCATGCATGTCTGTGTTAAGAGAAAATTTAAGAGATATGTTGGAAAAGCCTTGGCCGCTCACGCTGGTCATCTCTTCGGCTCCATGAACTTGCAGAAGCTCTTTTTCAAGTACTTGCGTCACTTGTGTATAGAGAGTGTCAGGGCTGGCACTGGCATAGTTGGTAACGATACGAATTTCTGGATGGCTGATGGGAGGAAGGTCGGTGACTGGCAGATGGAAAAAGGCAAGAAGGCCTCCAAGCACAATAGCAAGCATGACAAGCGTGGTCATCACAGGGCGGTTAATGAAGGGAGCAGAAATGTTCATGTTGTACCTACTTCTGTGCCTGTTTCTGCTCTTGTTTCTGTTCTTGTTTTTGTCCTTGCTTTTGCTTCTGCTCTTGTACTTTCTGCCCGCTTGTCAGACGGAAATGACCTTCTGTGACTACTTTTTCTGTAGCTGCAAGGCCTTGCGAGACCACCACATCTTCATCGATTTCATCTGCAAGAGCTATTTGACGACACTCTACAGTCCAATCCTTTTGAACAACGTAGACGTAAGGGCCCTCTTGGTTATGTTTGATAGCTTTTTTTGGAATTAATAAGACCTTTGGTTTTGTGCCCACAGGGATGCGCACACGTACGCTTTGGCCTGGTCTGAATTTTTGATCAGGATTAGCCAGTTTGCCTCGGGCCAGTATCTGTCCTGCTTGTGCATCAAAGTGATTGTCCAAAAAGGTCATCTGACCTACAGCAGCGAGCTCTTTGGAGTAGAGAGACTCAATTTCAATATCGAGGGGAGCTGCAGGTAATTGGATCAGCTCTTTTTCATTGATCTGCCATTCCACCATCAATTGATTCATGTGAGAGATTTCTACAAGCGCCATCTCTTGCGATACCAGATGTCCTGGATGCAGATCGCATTTGCCAACTCTTCCATCAATAGGAGCTCTTACAGAGCAGTATTCAAGATCAAGATGGCATGCTTGCAAGCGTGCTTCATCTTCTTCGATAGCAGCTTCTGCTTGTGCTACTTCTTTTTCAAGCTCTTCCCATTCCGCTTTGGCGATAAGATCCTTGTCAGCAAGCGACTTGAGTCGCAAAAGACGTTTTTTAGCGGTTTGCAGAGTGATGAGATTTTTTGTTTTCTGAGCGTTTGCTTCCCGTACTTTTGCTTCGTATGGCTTTGGCTCAATGCAAAAGAGAATGTCACCCTTTTTTACCTCCTGGCCTTCGGAGACTCTTACCTCAACGAGCATGCCATTTGCTTGAGGTCTGACTTCGGCAAAGACAGCGGGATACAGGGCGCCTATTGCTTCGATATAGATAGGAATAGAGGCAGTGCGCGCATGGCTGGTAATTACTGAAATGGCGGCAGCCTCCTTTGAACTTGCATTCTCATCTTTGATTTCAGATGAACAGCTTGTGACAAGAAGACAGAAGATAATATAGAAAGTAGTATAGAAAATAGTCATGGCGTGCTCAAATGAGGGGGGGTAAGAGTGTTTGTAAGAGTTCCTGTGGCATAGGCAAGTTTAGCCACAGAGATGAGCCACTGAGTTTTTGTAGAGTGAAAGCGCAATCTTGCTTCGGCAAGCTGCTCTTCTGCATTTGATACTTCGGCAATCATCCCCTTTTCTCCAGCTTTGTATCGCTCTACTGATGCGTTGTAGGCATTCTCCGCATTGGTTACATGCTCCTTTGCAAGAGGCAGCATTTCTACAGCTGCTTCGACAAGGCGGCTTTGCACAAGTACATCTTGGGCGATTTCACGCTCAAGAGCTGCTAATTCCTCAGTCGTAATTTTTGCGTCAGCATAGCGCTGGCGTATATTATAGAGGGTTTCAAATCCAGTAAAGAGAGGCAGCTCAAAGACCAATCCAAAAGTATACGTACCTTTCTGCGTCTTATCGTTTTCATAATGTGTGGCGCCAGCAGAGCTTGAAAAAGAAATTTTTGGTCGCCAGGAGGCTTTTTCTGCGTCGAGAGATTTGAGAGATTGGGCAAGTTCTGCATGCTTGGCCATAAGATCTGCGCGCTGCGCCTTGGCAAGAGAAATTAATGAGGTGAGGCCTTCTGGAAATTCTGTCTGAGTAGGAAGTGTAAGCGCTGCCAACTCTAAAGGCTCTTCCGGATTTATACCAAGGGTTGTCGCGAGCTCTCCTTTGGTGATATCGCGCCTGGAAGTGCGTTCGATGATCTCCATTTGTTTTTGCACAAGAGTGGTCTTGCTGGTGTAGACATCAGAAATAGGCTTCATACCCGCCTGGTTGAGCTCTTTTGTGAGCTCATACATTTTTTCTGCTTCCTGCAGCGAAATCAACGTTGCCTGAAGTGCCTCTTGAGCGTCCAGAAAGGCATATGCATTTTCTAATA
>CAYOTQ010000274.1:0-3090 GCA_964406915.1 uncultured bacterium | reverse complement strand
TTGCATCGCTTTTGAGACGGCTATATATAACGCTGACCAGTCAGTTGCCTGATCAATAGTGGCAATCTCCTGTTTCCACACAACATCCTGGTTATCGACAGCTGCCTGGATCTTCTGTTCAAATGAAAGATATGTCTCACATCCGAGTCGATGCATCATTTCGGCAAACGCTTGATCCAACGTTGGATTTGCCTTTTTCTCAATCTGATCTTCGATGAAGTCGATATGAAGCGACAACTCAACAGCGTACCTAGCATCCAGAGCATGGTAGCGACGAAGGAGGGCCGTTGTTTCCCCTTCTATAAAATCTTGGTGCAGCCGTGCATTGTCATCTAGTCGATCTATCAGCTGATCAGCAATCTGTTCAAGCTCATATTTGCGTGTCGCAAACATATCCAAAAGTAAGCGTACACTCTTGCCAATCTGAGGATCTTCCGCTTCAATTGTCTGTGCCCACATCGGCCTTTTGACTCCTTGAGAAGCCTCTTCAGCAGGGCAAAAACCGGTCCACAAAAAGCTTGCCGCAGCAGCTAATAACAGAATTTTCATCTGGAGGCTCCATTGAGTCGTTTTTTTCGAAAAATACACACCCTCCTTCTTTTTGAGAACGTGTAAAATAAATTTTAATTATATATCGATCTCTTGGCTCTATTTTCTATTCGTGATACAGTATATCCAAGACTTGCGTTACACAAGGAGGAGCTCATGTCTATTCATCAGATCACAGATTTTTATGCAGCAGTACAGATCCAAGATGCCCATTGTAATCTACTCTACGAGCAGATCGTTGACTCAGAAGATGCTGTTCGGGACTTTGTTGACAAATATGGAAAATCACGCAGCAGCTTCTCTTGGCTGGAAAGTACAACCATTGCACGAACAGATAGATGTACGCATGTTGTAGAAGACCTCTTTTTCCCAAGCTTTGTATATTTTGCGGATAAAATCCATGATACCGCTTTAAGCATCTTGACGTCTATTATCTTGGTCGCGTCTGACATTCTGACATTTCCAATACGCCTTTGCACACTTCCTTATAGCTTTTATCGCACCTGTAGATACCCCGAAGAGGAACACGCGGCAGTCTCTCTTCTCAACCATTCGCCTCTGTCTCAAAACACATCCCGCCATACAATCCTTCATTTACAATACGAAATACGCAAGCCTCATCGTGAGGGTGATTCACTGAAGCAGACGACAACTACAGGCACCATGCAGATATTCCTGAACAGACTTCCCGGCGCAAGGGTGCCCCATGCCTCTGAAGGCACCTCTGTCAGGCACTATCAACATGTAAGCGGGAAGTGGATCTTGAAGGACTCTTCACATTATTTGCGGCATCTTTCCTAAAACTAGACGTCAAATGCACACACATGGCATAGTGACTTGCCTCTCTCAATCTATCAATAGGCGTTTCTATGTGTCGCTGGCTTGTGTTGTGCATGTGCTATTTTCTCACTTGCGTAGCAAGTGCTCATGCTGAAGAAAAAATCGATTTCTGGATGACGCAGCGCAAAGGAGCCAATTTTTTCAACCAAACTCCATCACCAGAATGGTTCATCGCTGCACAACATGTAGGCATTCAATTTGCAAGGCTAGCGCCTGACAAATGGCAAGGAGAGCAGCGGGATTTTTTATTAGGAAATGCCGACGATTTTCAAAACATCCCAACCACAGACTTTAACCTCCTCAAAAAAACCATCGATGACGCTCATCAATATGGCATCAAAATCGTCATTACGATGCTCTCTCTTCCCGGATCTCGTTGGAGGCAAAACAATGAAGGCCTGGATGATCTTCGACTATGGACCAGTAAAGAGTATCACACACAAGCTGCCAATTTTTGGAAACAATTAGCCGCTCTCCTCAAAGACCATCCTGCGGTAGTAGGCTATAATATTTTAAATGAGCCGCATCCAGAGTGCCTCTTCGGAATTCACGATTTTAGAGAAGTGAATCTACAAGAATGGCATGCATCAGTACAGGGATCCTTTGCCGATTTGAATATATTTTACAAGACTATTATCCAGGCGATTCGCGAAGTAGATAGTGAGACCCCCATTATTGTAGACACGGGACTCTACGCCACTCCGTGGGCAATTCGCTACCTGCAACCTATTGAAGACTCAAAAACTCTCTACTCCTTTCATATGTACGAGCCTTATGCCTACACAACCAGAACACTCAATACTGGTCGTTATGAATACCCTGGCGCCGTCCCTATAAAATTGACAGATACTGAAAAAACAGCAGCACCATCATCGTGTCCTGCCATATATTGGAACAAATCCACGCTCATAGATTTTTTGAAGCCTATTTCTGATTGGCAGGAAAAATTTCAGATTCCTTCTTCACGCATTCTGGTAGGTGAATTCGGATGCGACCGAACAGCTAAAGGTGCCAGTCTCTATTTAGGCGAGCTCATCCAAATTTTTGACACCCACAGATGGCATTGGGCCTTTTATTCATTCCGGGAAGATTGTTGGGATAGTATGGACTATGAGCTCGGAAGTGAGAAGGTGGATTGGCAGTATTGGGAGGCGCTTGAACAAAAAAGAAGTCTGGATCCCTTCCGACACGACAATCCCCTTTTTGATATTATAAAAAATAATTTGCAGCAACCTCGCTCATGGAGACTATAGCATCGGACATGGTCAGCATGAACTAGGTAGCTGCGAATCCTGATTTAGATATATTGCCAAATCTGCCATACTGCATTTGGTATGACTGCGTTTGTTCATTTACACACCCACTCTCAATACTCAATTCTCGACGCTTCCGCCTCCCTTGCCGGATTGGTCAAGAAAGCCGCTGCCCTTCAAATGCCAGCACTAGCACTCACCGACCATGGAAACCTCTTTGGCGCTATCGATTTTTACAAACTCTGTAAAGAGCATAGTGTCAAATCGATTATCGGCTGTGAATTTTATGTTGCACCCACTTCACGATTAGAGAAAAAAAGACAACCTGGCCAGCCTATTGCTTTTCATCTTACCTTGATTGCCAAGAATAAAGTCGGGTACCACAACCTCTGCAAGCTTTCTTCCCTCGGCTATACAGAAGGGTTTTATTACTATCCACGAATCGATT
>CAYOTQ010000273.1:0-3111 GCA_964406915.1 uncultured bacterium | reverse complement strand
AACTGATTTCGGGATTTCTCCTGCTTGCGTGACACGAGTCATCTGTATGCCATATGGATCAATCTTGCACTTGCCGTTGATCAAATATTGATACTGCGTTCCAAGAGGCAGTGAAGGAATCGAAAGCTCCCAGACACCATGGCCTTTTGATTGCAACGAATGCACTTTCAAAGGCACTCCAGCAGCATCATAGAGCATAAGCTCTATTTTGCTAGCTGCTGGTGCGTGCAATCGAAATAGCGTGGCTTCATGTGAATAATGAGCACCAAATCGCAGATACTCATGACTCTTAGCATCCAGGCAGTAAGGAGGCGGGAGCTGCTCTTTCATGGATTTTGGAACCTGTTTGTAGATCTTCCTGGCAAGCTGTGCATCACACCTGGAATAGGCTTCAAGGTACCTGTCCTCTAATATTTTTTCCTCTTGAGTCACTGGCAGTATACTTGACAAAAACTTTGCTGCTGTTCGGAAGAAAAATTTCCAGTCTTCATACCAGCGATCAGCAATCTTGCCTATTTTTTGTGAGGAAACGATGCGTTTGTAGTTTTGCACATCATATATTCTTTGTACTTTATCTCTACGCTGGGCGGCAAAGAGGCGTGCATTTTCATATACAAATCGATATTGATCTGTAGGAGACAACCCTGAAGGTGCTGTATTCCAACCATAGCATTTGCCAGCCTTCATCAGCCGAGCAGCTATAGCCCTCTTTGCTTCGGGAGTCTCTTGCTTCCATTGATTGAGCGCTCGTGCGATAGTAGCTGCGAGATCTGCAGGATTTCGTTTGTCGAAGCGATATCCCTTGTAGTTCTCTTTAGCCTCCTCAGGTGTGGCCACTGTATCAGCCAAGCCCCCTACATCAGAGGCAATGACAAGGGAGCCAAAAAGCCAACTTTCAAACTGCACAAGTCCACAAGGCTCAAAGCTGGACGGTAAGTAGACAAAATCAGAAGCTGCTCTGATCACCTCGCCGATTCCTTGTCTTGCTTTTGAACCTTGTTGATAGTAGAGCTTTCCATCTTGCTTATAGTCTTTGATGAAGAGAACTCCCTCTTTGTATTTCTTCTGCAAATCATCCAATATTTGATTGGAAATGTGGTCTGGTAAAATTCCCATACAGATGAACTGTCCGCCATTTTTCAACGTCTCCTCGATGGCGCACTCGAGTGTATCGATTCCCTTCTGGACGGCACTAAAACGACCAATGAATGTCACGATTGGTTTTACAGGATCGAATGTAACATCAGGGAATTCTTTAGCGATCCATTTGCATAGCTGTCTCTTAGACAACTCTTTTTTTTCAACAATATCTGGACTATCTGCTCCGTAGCTGAGGTCAACAACTTCGTTCGTTTCAGGATCTTTCCAATTTCGTAAAAGGCCGTCTGGTTTCTGCGGATTCCAACGATTCACATCAGTGCCATTCAAGACACCAGTGAGTTTCCCTGACCTAGCAGCTCGGCGAGTGGCAAATCCTATCCCCTCTCCACGTTCAATTGACTGACTTTCTCTTGCAAATCTATTTGAAACCGTCGTCACTGCATCTGCTTCCAGGATGATATTCGACATAAGATTGAGAGGACCGGAAGCGATTCCGGCCTCACGAAGACCCTGAAGCACAGGTTCATAATTATAGGCATCGGCAAAAAAGCGTCCTTGAGAGAGCCTTTCATTGTTATGATACGTAAACACGATAGGAGCAATATCTGTATTCTGGTTGCGCAGCTTTAAGCCGACGCCTGCCACATGCCAGTCATGCAAATGAATAATGTCACATTTTGGCAGCTGCCTAACAAGATCTGCGGCAAGACTGGAAAATGTCACAAATCGCAGCTTCATTTCATCTTGTGTGCCACTATAAATATTCACAGGTTCATTTGCTTTGCCTGTGATCTTGAAGTGTGGGTGCTCCACAAACAAGACTTCTACCCCTTTAATATCCGTCTTGAGCACTGAAAATGAAATGCCTTCGTGGTCTTGATAGGTGCGTTTTTCTGCTGTTTGAAGACACGCTTCAACATCATCAGACAACAGGTTATATCGAGGAAAAATCAGGCGTACTTTATTTTCCGGATGCTGCTTGACAAGACCTTGGGCAAGCCCTTCTAGAGCTTCAGCAAGCCCCCCTTCTTTGATCAGGCCGGCATATTCCGATCCAATCATCGTGACCGAGACCGGCTTGGTTAATATTTCCTTCCCAAACTTCTCGGCCAAACGATCCGAGGAGGTTTCATATATAGACAGTGTTTCGTCGGTATCTTCAATAACTTCATTAAAGAGCTTCTTATTTTTGACAAGGTTGTCATAAGCTGTTTCCACCGCCGCTTCTATCCCTTGCGTCTGTAAAATTGCTTTGATTTCAGGATTCAGCGTTTCTGCCTGTTGGAGAAATGCGGCACTACTTGCTGCATGGTGATACAGGTGGAGCGTCGCAAGATCATCATAGGCACTTCTACGCTGCACGAGCAACTCTGCTACCTGTTCATATACCGACTTTCCATCTTGGTTGCGTATTTCTCCCAATTTGTGCATGACATCGGCCAGATTCTGGCCTTCGGCAGAATCCCAGCTATACCCATTGAGATGCAAGATGTTTTCTAACATCCTTCCTACTTTGGTAGGCAAACGCAAAGAGATCATCTCAACTGTTTCTTTATGAGTCCCGCTTGCCATGTCTGCAAGATTTTTCAGCACCTCTTGTGCTTCTTTATACTTATGAGATTTCATTCGAAATTTACTTGTAGTGGCATGAAACTCGCTGTCAAAGTAAACAAGAGGGATCTCTCCCTTCTTATAGGTAAATTTTTTTGCTTTGTTATGCAGGGTGATAAGCGTTTTTGCCTCTTTGTTTACCAAAGAGAGGTTGCTCAGTTTTTTTGTAAAGCAGTCAGGAAAAATATGAATATCCACAAGGAAGTCGATGACGCGTTCAACAAGGTCATGTACTGTTTGACTATAGACCCGATCGATAAATGGCTGCATCTTCGTTGCGGAAAAAGGCTCTTCTTTAGTCGTCTCTAGCATTTTAGTATAATAATCATCCATTGCATGGCGAATTTCTAGCTCTTTTGGAAAATGTTCAGTTGACGACTCAAACAAAAAGCTCATATA